>CAZJYW010000009.1:0-7504 GCA_964550395.1 uncultured Candidatus Saccharibacteria bacterium | reverse complement strand
TTGCTTTTTAATTTCCTCAAGCAGCAAAGGAAGGTATTTCTCTTCATTTAAAGTTGGAATAATAATTGATAGCATAAGTTAAAATTTTAATTAAAATAATCAAAAAAGTTTTTTAGCTTCTTCCCATATCTCAGGTTGATTTTGCTTTTCTTTCATCCAATACCACCATTCGGCTCCCCAGAAATAAAATCGGTCAAATCCAGTTTTTCTGGCAAACTCAACATTTTTTTGGAACTGTTCTAAATTCATGGTTTTTTCTTGCTCCTCAATCGGTGAATCGTAAAGAAGCTTAGGGCCCCAAGGTTCAGCCTGTAATTCAACCACAATAACTTTTTTATCAAATATTTTTTTAATAATCTGGGCTTTTCTCCAATAAAAAGTCGGGGGGAAGGGATAATGAACATAAATCCCTACCTGATGAAACCAAACTCTTTTATACATTGTTGTTCCTACTATATCCCCAAATTTAGCAGCCCGAATCCAAAACGAACCTTCTCCACTGTCGGAAATAACAATCGGGTGGCTTGAATCAAGGGATTTTACCAAATCTATTTCTTTTTTCAAGAAATTTTTATCAACCCGGGGGCATTCGCCAAATGGAAAAAATGGCTCATTTTCAACCTGCCAAGCCCAGACAGAGACCCGCCCCCTATATCTTAAAACAATTTCTTTAACCAAGTTAAGGATTCTTTCTTGTTGTTCTTCTTCAGTTAAACCCTTTGCCCATTCCGGTATATGGCATTCTGGCCAGCGCGGAGTCTTCATGCCAATTACCAAAAGGAGTTTAGCTCCTTTTTCTTCTGCGGTTTTGATTTGCCAATCTAAATCTTCAAAATAATATTTGTTTTTTTCCGGTTCTAATAAATCCCAGTGGGCAGCTACTTTTAAGTGATTTGCCTCCAAATCATCAAGCAAGGCTAAATAGGTTTCTTTCCAGTCTAATCCTAAATTTTTGGCGTGCTTTTGGGAAAAATTCACTCCCCAGGTTATTTTTTCTGCCGGGGGAGGGCTACCGATAAAAAAATAGCCAATAAAAAGTAAAAGAAAGATTAAAGCACCAAATAATATATTTCTTAGAATTTTCTTCATTAATTTACAAGACTAATAAAGCTAAACCGCCCCCGATTAGTAAAATGGCTAAGATTTTCTGGAAAAGGATTTTTCTTGATATTTCTTCTTTTAAAATTTTGGGGAATTTTAAAGCGAGTAAAATTGTGAAAATTAGTAAAAATAAATATTTAGTCCCCTCTAGAGCATTTATGAAAGCCAAAAAACCAAGAGGCACTAAGGCAATTGCCCAGTTTTGCAAAATAAAAGCTCCAGATCCTATTCCTTGATTAAAAAGAAAAATAGTTCCGGTCTTTTTTTGAAAAGTAAATTTTCTTTCAAAAATTTCACTTTTAACTTCTTTAGTAAAAATAAAACAGATAGCCGCCAAGAATCCGCCAATTCTCATCCAGATAAAACCTGACCAGAAAGGCTGAGAGAGATAAACAAACTTAGTTAGAATAAAGGCAATGGCAAATAAAAGAGCAGTAAGAACTGATATTCGAAGAGATTTGGAAGTAATTGATTTACCTTTCTCAAAAACAATAAGAACGCTTCCGGCCAACAATAAAATAAAGGCTAAAATTTTCCAGGAAGATAGAATTCCCTCTCCGCCCGAAAACAGGTAAACTAACCCAAAAGTAAATAGAGGTAGAAGTCCGCCAATAGCCGGAACTATTTTTGAGACCTCGAAATTCTCTAGGGCAGTATAAAGTCCAAAAAGAGCAAAAATAAAAACAGCACCAGCTAAAAGACCGAGGAGGACTTGTGACGTCTCAGGAATAGAGAAACCGACAAAGGGAATTAGAACTAAAACTAAAATTCCTAATGTTCCGACATAAAATGAATAGCTCTTAGGATTTGGAGGGCCAGCCAAAAGGTATTTATCTCCCAGAGCAACCAAGGCGAAAAGAAAATAAGCAGAAATGGCAACTACTAACCAGAGCATTTTGAAATAATGTTTTTAATATTAAAAGCTCCTAATTTTTCTCCCTCAACAAACCCTTGCATGGCAGCCTCAGCCAGATACCCTTGGTCTCGCCAGTCAAAAAGCCATTGATTAGTATAGTTTGGATTTTCCTGTAGGGAGCCAAAACCGGATTTTAGAAGCCATCTTTTGTTAAATTCCTCTTGGGAGCCAACTGGAGGAGCAATAATAATTGGCAACCCCAAAGCTGAATAAAAAGAGAGCTCGCTTGGCTTGGTCCATAAAATATCAGTTTTTCTCAAAGCTAAATTGAATTTTTGAAAATAATCTTCGATGTCTTTTTCAAAAAGTATCTCCACTCCAGAGTTGCCCGAGGACGGGCCTCGGGCAAGACTCTCCAGATTTAGTTTTTGGATGTTTTTCTCAAAATACTCTTTAACTTTTTTTCTAACGCCAGCCACCAAAATTATTTTAATTTGTCCGGTTTTAATTTTTTCAGTTAAGGATTTCACAATTTTAATTCCAATTTCTTTTTGAGCTCCCGCTCCCCCAACCGAAAACATTATGGTCAAGGGATGATTAGCTTTTTGGGGTAATTTACCTAAATTTGCTTCAATTAATATTTTGTATTTTTCAAAATATCTCTTTTGAGGGTCTAAATTAAAAAGCCGGTATCTCAAATCCTCTTTTAAAATTTCTAAATTTTCAGTACCAATATTTTCTAAAGGTAGAGGATAACCGGTTAAAAAAATATTTTCTGGTTTTACTCCATAAAGTTTCAATCTTTCAACTACTCTGGTAGTCGGAGCAAAATATTTAATTTTGCTTTGAGCTGGTTTTAATGAAGCCCAGGTTCTGGAAACGTCAGCATCGCAAACAACACAAAAGATTTCGCCAAGATAACCAAAAAACTCAGCCATAAAGGCTGGCGGGAAAAAAGTGGCGACTAAAGACAACTGATCCTCCTTCAATTTCTCAATTAAATCCCTTCCCCAGTCTTTCTTGAGGAAAGAATAGATTTGTTTCAGAGCGAAATTTGGCTGAGATAAATCTCTTTTTGGGTAAAAGCCAAGAATTTTTTGAAATTCATCATAAATTGAAAAAGCGGTCTTGCCAATTAGGGGTACCCGCCTAAAATTTGAAATAAATTCATAGAATCTTCGGGTTGTCTCCCAGAAAGTTCTGTCTTTTTCGGGAATTCCTTGATAATCATTTGCGTTAATGATTTTCTCATGAGGAGCTAAGCTCCTTAATGGATAAGCAGTTCTCTGGTGACCATAGCCCATATTGACCGATATTACCCAAGCTTTTTGCTCCATATATTTAATTGTATCCTAATTTTAGTAATTTAGAAATTTTAATTTTTGTTTTTCATTTAATCGCCAGCTAATTAAACCTAAAATCACATAAAGCAAGAGCAGCCAAATCCAGGAAATCTCTAAAGTCAGAGAGGCAAAAGATTGGCTAGAAAACCAATCAACTACTTTTGTTAGATAGGTAAGTAAAAACCAGCTTGGCCAAGAGAGAATCCAGCCCAAGGGCGACCAAAGGAGGCCGGCTACCCCAAAAATAAAACCGAAAATCATAATAAATGGGAGCAAAGGAATGATTAAAACATTGGTAATGGGAGCAACTAAAGAAAAGTAGCCGAAGTTATAAATTAGAATTGGTAAAGTAAAAATTTGGGCAGATAAAGTCACGGCTAGAATACTTCTAAGCTGGAAAAAGTTAGGAATTTTTTTGAGCCAGCCTCTAAAAGTTGGCAGGAGATAAATTATTCCCAGCATTGCTAAAAAGGAGAGTTGAAAACCGACATCTAGTCTTAAAAGTAAAGGATTTTGAGCCAACATTGCTGCTCCGGCAAAAACAATGACCCGGGAAGCACTATTTAATTTTCCTAGATGTTGAGCAAAAAGAAATAAACCGCCCATAATTCCGGCTCGAATAGCTGATGGCTGGAGACCGGTCATGACAATAAAAAGAGCAATTAAAATTATGGCAAAATAAAAAGCTTGCTGCCTCCATAAACCCAGACCAATCAATAAGGTCATCAAAATACTGGTTAAAATAGCCACATGCATTCCAGAAACTGCAGTTAAATGTCTCACTCCAGCATAGTTCAATCTTTCTTTCCATTCTTCAGAAATTCTACTTTTGTCTCCTAAAATTACAGCTCCCAGAATTGAACTCCGAGGAGGAGAAAGATTTTGATAAATACTTTCTCTCAAGCTTTCTTTGAAACTTAAAATTTTAGCATAAATTAAGTTTCCCTGGTCTTTTTTAACCAGTTCAATTTCTGGGAAATTCATTACTGAATAAATCCCTTCTTTAGCCAAATATCCTGGATAGTCAAAATCCCCCAACCCTGGAGGAGTTTTTAAGTCTCCGGTAATTTTTAATTTATCTCCGTATTGGTATTCGGGATATCTGTTAACGGTTACCAAGACTCTTCCTTCTATATTATCTGGTTTAATTGTTAATTTTATATTGTTCTCCCTGATATCTGGTTCTCTAACAACTTGTCCTATCAGAGTAATTTTTTGCTCTAAATCATTATATCTTCTTAATTCGTTATCTATAATTTTTAATTCAGTAGTTTGGTGACGCCAAATTCCAGCTGCCAGAAATAATATACAAAAGCCAATTACTGCCAATCCCGCCTTCTTCCTGAAATGCAAAGAGGATGGGACAGAAATTAACAAAATTCCTAAAATTAAAAACCCGAGCACAAAAATTTGTGCTCGGCCGAGCCCATAATTTATTATGGGCTCTGGTCCCAGCATCGAACTAATAAAAATGCCCCCAACAAAGGAAAGGCAGAAATATAAAAAGATTTTCGAGGTAGTCATTCTCCTACTTTATCTCACTTGGCAGATTTCAAAAAAGGGAGAAATTACTTTTTGAATCTCTAAAAGATATTCTTGAGGATAGGGTTTTATCTTTTCAAATTTTGGGTCAATTGTTTTCTCCGGCAGAAAATTTTGTAAAAAATATTTCTTAGCTGGCCCAATCCAGCGAGCAATTTTTAAAATGTCTTCTTTGGCGTGAAAAGTGGGAACTACGGTCGTCCGAAACTCGAAGTCTATTCTATTATTCTTTAAAATATCAATACTCTCTTCTATTTTTTTAATATCGATTTTTACTCCGGTAGCCTCACTGTATTTTTCTTTGGGAGCCTTGATATCCATCGCCACATAGTCGATGAACTTTCGTTCATTTCCACCCTTCGCTCCGCTCGGGTAATCAATTAATTTTCCGTTGATTAATTTTTTTAGCATTTCTGGATTGGAACCATTAGTATCCAGTTTGACCAAATATCCTAATTTTTTAATTTTTTCACAAAAATCCGGCAACTCTTGATGAGTAGTCGGCTCTCCCCC
Organism: uncultured Candidatus Saccharibacteria bacterium; assembly: GCA_964550395.1. Lineage (GTDB taxonomy): Bacteria > Patescibacteriota > Minisyncoccia > Minisyncoccales > CAZJYW01 > CAZJYW01. The sequence goes on along the minus strand of CAZJYW010000009.1, from coordinate 2,149 downwards.
ACAGATTACTACCCCCTCTAACAACCCTTTTCTTTCTTTTAAATGATTAAAAAATTCTTTTTCTGGAATTTTGGGTTGGTTTTTAATCTTTTCTGGTAAAACTAATTCTCCACTGTAACAAAACGGACAACGGAAATTACAGCCGCAAAGAAAAACAGTGGCCGCCAAGCGGCCAGGATAATCAATTAAAGTTAATTTTTGAAGACCACCAATTTCCATCATTTATCGAGCTGAGCATATAAAATTTTATGTGCTCAGCGAAGACGGAGATGAAACTTTAGCTTCGTCGACTTACAGCTGCAACTTTTGGCATTTTAAATTCCTTTCTTTGTCTGAATTCCTCTTTCTTTCCAACATTCCACAGGTTAACCGGCCTGAGGAATCCGACTATTCGAGAATAAACTTCGCAGGGTTGTTTAATAATGCATTTTGGACAATAAAAATGCTCTCCAGATAGGTAGCCATGAACCGGGCAAATTGAAAAGGTAGGAGTTAGAGTAACATAAGGTAGGTGGAAATTCTCAAAGATTTTCTTAATTAAATTTTTAGCAGTTTGGAAATCAGAAATTTGTTCACCCAAAAAGAGATGTAAAACCGTGCCACCGGTATACTTACATTGAATTTCATCTTGAAGTTTTAGAGCTTCGAAAATATCATCAGTATAATTTACTACCAATTGGGTTGAGTTTGTATAGTAGGGCTCTTCTTTTCCAGCCGTAATAATCTTTGGATATTTTTCTTTATCTTTTTTGGCTAAACGATAGGCAGTTGATTCAGCTGGCGTAGCCTCTAAATTGTAAAGGTTGTCGGTTTCTTTTTGATATTTTATTAATTTTTCTCTCATAAAATCTAAAATTTCAATGGCAAATCTTCTACCTCTTCTTGAACCAATACCTTCTCCGATGAAATTTAAGAGGGCTTCATTCATTCCCACTAAGCCAATGGTTGAGAAATGGTTTCCCCAATAATTCCCTCTCATTTTTTTTATTCCAGCCAAATAATATTTTGAATAAGGATAGAGGCCTTTTTCCATAAAGTCTTCCAAAGCCTTTCTTTTAATTTCCAAGCTTTCTTGAGCTAAATCCATTATTTTAGTTAATCTTTCAAAAAATTCTTTTTTAGTTTTAGATAAATAACCAATTCGAGGCATATTGATAGTCACTACGCCAATACTGCCAGTAAGGGGAGCCGAACCAAATAATCCTCCGCCTCTTTTGTAAAGTTCTTTATTGGATAATCTTAATCTGCAACACATGCTTCGGGTATCTTCGGGTTTCATATCAGAATGAATAAAATTAGCGAAATAATTTACCCCATATTTAGCGGTTGCCTCCCATAAAGGATCTAGAGTTTTGTTTTCCCAATCAAAGTCATCGGTAATATTGACCGTTGGGATAGGAAAAGTAAAAGGCCTTCCCTTAGCATCACCTTCCATTAAGCATTCGTAAAAAGCTTGATTGATCATATCCATTTCTTCCTGGAATTCACCGTAGGTTTCTTTTTGGGGCTTCCCACCAATAATTACCGGCTGTTTGGCCAGAGCTGGGGAAGGTTTAATGTCAATAGTAATATTAGTGAAAGGAGTTTGGAAACCAACCCGAGTTGGTATCGCGCAATTAAATAAGAACTCCTGAATGTCCTGTTTGACCTGAAGATAATTTAAATGGTCGTATCTGACAAAAGGGGCGAGTAAAGTATCAAAAGAGGAAACGGCTTGGGCTCCGGCTGATTCCCCTTGTAATGTATAAAAGAAATTTACCAGTTGTCCTAAGGCGGTTTGAAAATGTTTAGCTGGTTTTGATTCGATTTTTCCTGGAACTCCCCTAAAACCTTTTAATAACAAATCGTAAAGATCCCAGCCACAGCAATAAGTGCTGAGGCTATCTAAATTGTGTAAATGAAAATCGCCACTTTCTACTGCCTCTCTTATTTCTTTTGGATAAACCCGATTTAACCAGTATTTTTTAGTAATAACTGAAACCCCGTAATGATTCAGCCCCTGCATCGAATAAGCCATATTGGCATTTTCATAAACTTGCCAATCTAACTCTTGAATATACTTATCAATCATTTCGATTGATTCATCAATTCCCCCGACTGCTTCTCTGATTCTTCTTCTTTGCTCTCGATATAAAATATAAGCCCGGGC
>CAZJYW010000008.1:0-15503 GCA_964550395.1 uncultured Candidatus Saccharibacteria bacterium | reverse complement strand
CCAGCGAGCTGGAACTTCGGCTACTGCCGGCTCCCTTAATGTGACGGGCGGTGAGTACAAGACTCAGGAACATATTCATCGCCGTATAGCTGACCGGCGATTACTAGCGATTCCGGCTTCATGAGGTCGAGTTGCAGACCTCAATCCGGACTACGACCGCTTTTGATGGGATTAGCTCCGGCTTGCGCCTTGGCAACCCATTGTGGCGGCCATTGTACCACGTGTGCGGCCCAGGGCATCAAAGGGCCATGCTGATTTGGCGTCATCCCCGCCTTCCTCCTGGTCATCCCAGGCAGTTCCCTATGACAGATAAAACATAGGGTAAGGGTTGCGCATGTTACCGCATTTAAGCGTGCATTTCAAAACACATGCTGACGACAACCATGCAGCACCTGGGCCAGTGTCCTTGTGGGTAGATTCGCCTTTCGGCAAATTTTCACTAGCCTGTCAAGCCCTGGTAAGGTTCTTCGTTTGTTGTCGAATTGAGCCACATGGTCCACCGCTTGTGTGAGTCCCCGTCTATTCCTTTGAGTTTTAGCGTTGCCGCCGTACTTCCCAGGCGGGACACTTAACGCGTTAGCTTCGCCACTTGAAGGGTCGACACTTCAAATAGCCAGTGTCCATCGTTTACAGCGTGGACTACAAGGGTATCTAATCCTTTTTGCTACCCACGCTTTCGTCTCTCAGCGTCAGGGTCGCCCCAGCTGAATGCCTTCGCTTTTGGTATTCCGGTCGATATCAACGAATTTCACCTCTACACCGACCGTTCTATCAGCCTCTAACGCCCTCTAGTCTGGAAGTATCTCTGGCAGCCCAAAAGTTAAGCTCTTGGTATTTAACCAAAGACTTTCCAGATCGCCTACAGACGCTTTACGCCCAATAAATCCGGATAACGCTTGGGGGTCACGTATTACCGCGGCTGCTGGCACGTGATTAGCACCCCCTTATTCCTGGAGTACTGTCAGCCGAAACTTCTTCCCCCAGAAAAGCTCTTTACACCCCGAAGGGCTTCTTCGAGCACGCGGCGTCGCTTCGTCAGGCTTTCGCCCATTGCGAAATATTCTCGACTGCTGCCTCCCGTAGGAGTCTAGCCCGTGTCGCAGTGCTAGTGTTGGGGAACATGCTCTCACATCCCCTACCCGTCATCGCCTTGGTAGGCCATCACCCTACCAACTAGCTGATAGGCCGCAGACCCATCCCTGCCCGGCCTTCCTTGCGGAAGACCTTTAATGTGGTTTTAAACCCATATACCATCGGCTATTACCCCATCTTTCGATGAGCTATGGCCGTGGCGGGGGTTGGTTATCTACGTGTTACTAACCCGTCTGCCGGTTCCGAGCATATAACTTGCGTTATGCGCTCGGCCCCTTGACTTGCATGCCTTATCCACGCCGCCAGCGTTCATCCTGAGCCAGGATCAAACTCTCAGAAAAAAATTAAATTCGGGACAACTCTAAGAAACTGACTCAATTGTTATAGGCGAAGAAGATAAATCTTCTTCTTCACCTTCGCTGAGCACATAACTTTTATGTGCTCATCTCGGTTTTCAAAGTACTTTCCAACCTTTCGAAACAAAACCAGGAAGACACCTTCCTGATTATTTCTAACGTGTCTTCGGTTTTAATTTATTTCACTTCATTTTAAGGCCAACGTTTTTCTTCTAAACCTTTCTACTTTTATTTTACTTTTTCCAAAACTCTTTGTCAAGTTTTGAGCCGGGACCGGGGCTCGAACCCGGAACCTTTTGTTTACAAAACAAATGCTCTACCGTTGAGCTATCCCGGCCTATTTGTTTTTGGGCGAAGAGGAATTCGTTCTCTTCTTCCCCCTCGCTTCTATAGATAAAAGCTCGGTGGTTGATTTTTTTATCTCTTCCCAATAATTATCACTGAGTTTCTGTTTTCGGGACTTTTCCCTCAATCTTTGGAGCCAACTCGAAGTTTTATTATCGGTTTTCAAGGTCAAAATTCTAATTCGAGAAAGTAATTTTTGCAAAAATATTTCAGAGGAAAAGGATTTAAAACCGGGAGTATTTTTAATTTTCCTCTTTAGCTTTGACCAGAAAGGCTCTCCAGAAGGTTTTTTAATAACTTCTGGTAACTCAACTAAAACCGGAATTTTCCGAAACATAATCGCTCCCATTCCCAAAAGGCTGCCAAATAAGATTATTAGAGCTGCCAGTTCAAAGCTCATATCTAACAAACCTTTTTATTATAATATTTTCGCCCAACTTGGCAATATATTCTTGAACTAAATCTCGAATAGTTTTAGTTTCATCTCTTATCCAGGGTTGTCGCATCAATGAAGTTTTTTCAGGGTCCATAGCCGCAATTTGGAGACATAGCTCGTGAGCCAATCTTTGAAAATCTTCTGACCTGGCTACAAAATCTGATTCACAATCCAGCTCAATCATCGCCCCAATTTTCTTTCCAGGATGAACATAACTTTCAATTATTCCCCCTTTTGTCTCTCTTTTTATTTTTTCCCAAGCTAATTGGGAACCCCATTTTTTTAAAATTTCTTTTGCTTTTCCAACGTTACCTTCAGCCTCAACTAAGGCTTTTTTGCACTCAATAATCGACACACCTGTTTCTTCTCGAAGTTGCTTAATTTGGTCAATAGTTATCGTACTACTTTTCATTTTTCACTTTAGACTTTTTAATTACCTCTTTCACTTTCTCCAAAATGTATTTTACCGAACTTATCGCATCATCATTGGCCGGAATTGGAAAATCGGCTAAAGTGGGATCAACATTGGTATCAGCAATTCCAATCACTTTTATTCCTTTCATTTTTGCTTCTTTAACTGCCGCGGCATCTTTTTTTATATCTAAAACAAAAATGGCATCGGGTAATTTTTCTAAATTTTTAATTCCACCAAATTTTATTTCAAGGTTTCTTAGTTTTCGGTCAATTTTAGCTTTCTCTTTTTTCGGATATTTTTCTAATTCTCCTTCTGTTTTTTTCTTTTCTAAATCTTTAAAATATTCTATCCTTTTTTTAATGACTTCAAAATTGGTAAAGGTCCCCCCGAGCCAACGCTCTGCAACATAAGGCAAATTACAATCCTGGGCCGCTTCTTTTACTAAACCTTTAACCTGAATTTTTGTTCCCACCAAAAGCAAAGTTTTTCTGGCCGAGATAAGTTCTTGGATAAATCCTAAAGCTTCTTTAAGTTTCTCAGCCGTCTTTTCTAAATCAATAATATGAACCGCATTTCTTACCCCATATAAATAAGGTTTCATTTTGGGATGAATTCTAGAAGTTCGATGGCCAAAATTAACCCCAGCCCGAGTCATTTCTTCAGTATCAATCTTAAAATCTGCTTTTTTTATTCTCGCCATATAATAAAATTTTACAATACTTCTCTTGATTTTTCAATAGTGATAAGCTATGATTATTCACAGGCGAAGAGGGCTTTATCCTCTTCTTCACCTGCGTTTCCATAAATGGAAGCTTGGTATATGAAAAAGAATGTTCCCCGAAGCAATCCCTTCGGGATGCTACGGGGCAAGCATCCAAAATATTATGAAAAAAGATATACATCCCAAATACTATCCAAACGCAACAGTTCGCTGTGCTTGTGGGAATACTTTTACGGTTGGCTCAACTAAAGAATCTCTTGAGGTTGAGATTTGTTCAAAATGTCATCCTTTTTATACCGGCAAAGAAAAAATTGTTGACGCCATGGGGAGAGTAGAAAAGTTTAGAAAAAGAATGGCCAAGAAAGCAGAGCTGGCGACGAGAAAAAAGCGGAGAAAGTAAGAACTATGGCTAATATCGAGGAATTAAAGAGTGAATACGAAGAGCTTTTGCAACAACTCAGTAATCCTGAGTTGATTTCTGATTGGGAGAAATTCGAGAAGTTTAAAAAAAGAAAAGGGATTATTGAGAAAATTATTGAAAAAGAAAAAGAAATAAAGGAAATAAAAAACAAAATTGAAGAGAATAAAGAAATTTTAAAAGTCAGGGAAGACCCGGAACTTATTTCTCTAGCTGAAACCGAAATTAAGCAGCTCCAGGAAAAAGAAAAAGTTTTAGAAAAAGAAATAAAAAATTTACCAAGCGAAAGTGATAAAACCGAGGAACCTCAAGCAGTAATTGTTGAAATTCGAGCTGGAACCGGCGGGCAGGAAGCCTGCTTATTTACCGGGGATATCTTTAGAATGTATTCAAAATATGGACAAGGTCAAGGCTGGCAGCAAAAAATTTTGGATTCTCATCCTAATGAACTGGGAGGTTTTAAGGAAATCATTTTTGAACTAAAAAATGGTGACGTCTTCTCAAAAATGAAATATGAAGGGGGAGTTCATCGAGTTCAACGAATTCCGGAAACTGAAAAAGGTGAAAGAGTTCATACCTCTACTTCTTCTGTCGCTATTTTGCAAAAATCTAAAGGAGCTCAAATTATAATAAAACCGGGGGAATTGAAAATCGATTTTTATAAGGCTTCGGGCCCCGGTGGCCAGTACGTTAACAAAAGGATGACAGCCGTAAGAATCACCCATTTGCCAAGCGGCCTAGTAGTCACTTCCCAAACCGAAAGAAATCAATTACAAAACAAAGAAAACGCCCTGGCTATTTTGGCGGCTAAGCTTTTGGAAAAGAAAGAAATGGCTGAAACTGAGCATCTTTCTGGGGAAAGAAAAGCCCAGATTGGCTGGGCCAAAAGGGCAGAAAAAATCAGAACCTATAATTTTCCCCAGGACCGAGTAACCGACCACCGGATTAAAAAAAGCTTCCACAATATCGAAAAAATTATGGCCGGGAATTTAGACCCGATTATTAAATCTCTCAAAAAGATAGAAGCCGATTAAAGGTCGGCGTCAATCCATTCCTGCCATTTGTCAGTTTTCTCCATAACCAAATTTCGATACCATTTACCCCCAGCTGCCTGGCATCTATCTGTCATTTTGGAAGTACCGCACAAATAAGCAGTAACCGCTCCCATTTCACTCTCGCGATCCTTAGTACCGGCATTAAAATTAGTTAAATACAAGGCAGCGGCTAAAAAGGCATCACTTGTCAGCCAAGGGTTTGCCGGTTTAATTCCGGTAATATTTTCCACTTTTTGTTTATATCCCAAGTTAAGCCAGGTATTAGGCATAAATTGAGCCGGCCCCATGGCTCCCCCCATTTGCACCTGACCGCCGGAAACATAACAAGAAACCGGAGTAGTACTGGGATTAAGTCCTAACTCCTGGGTTATTTTCAAAAAAGCATCCCATTGCTTGCTGCTCATAACTTGTTTATAACTTAATTCCGGATGGCGACATACGGGCTGACCCGCACAATTGCACTGACCTACATTTGTCCCGAGGGCCGATTCTACTTCTATCAATCCTAAAATTAAAGCTGGACGCACGCCGGTGAGTTTCCCTGCCCAACTAGCTAATTCATACAACTCTTTTGGAGTGGTCGGCACTTTCATCCCGGCTAGAGTCAATTGAGTAATTCTCGCCATTATCTCAGCCGCTCTTGCTTCTAACTCTTTTTTCTCTTTTAAGTGTTGTTGATATTGAGCTTCGGTCATTTTTAAGAAATATTCTTGCTCTTTTTTTGTTTTGTCACTTTCTTGTTTTTGAAGCGTTTGGATTTTTACCATCCTTTCGGTATCCTCTTTTTCTTCGGACAGTAATTGCTCTTCGGATTCAAGGGAAGATTTTAATGATTTGATAGTTCCTAAAAGTTCTTGATTTTTCGAATTCAAGATTTCCAGGGCCATTAAATCGTCAAAAAAATCAGACAGTTCCTTTTCGGAAAGTAAAATTTCAATCAAAGATTTCTGGTCTTCCTCATAAATACATTGCAAAATATTGGCTAACTGATATCGGGAATCTCTAATTTTTAAAGAAGTTTTTTCAATCGAAGATTTAGTGTCTTCAATTTGAAACCCGAGGTCTTTAATCGCTAAATTCGATTGGTAGATTTGATAATCTAAGTTTTTTATTTTATTTTTTAAAATGTCAATCTGGTTCTGGAGAGTCTTTTTCTCTTTCTCGGTTTTAGTAATATCTTTTTCAATCTGAGCGCTTTTTTCTTCATAATATTTTGCGCATTTTTCGAGAAGCTGGCGGCACTCAGTATCTGAAAAGGCTTGACATGCTTCTTCAATTTTCTCCATTGATTGACAAACTTCCTCCAGATTTACCTGGGCAAAGCTTTTTGAATTCAATAAAGTAAAAATCGAAATTAAGACAAACAACAAAATTGTTTTTAAAATACGAGAAACCATATTAAGTTACTTTTCTTTTTTTTCTTTTCCCTCTTCTTTTTTCTTTTCTTCTTCCTCTTCTTCCTCTTCTTTCTTTTTCTCTACCTTCTCAACCTCTTCCACTTTTTCCTCTACCGGCTTGGCCAATTCTTCTTCTACTTTTTCTGGCGGAGAAACTGCAGCTACAATCTCTTCAGGTGATTTTAAAATTTTCACCTCTTTAGGAATTAGTAAATCTTTAATGAGGATATTGTCATCAAAAGTTTTTAGACAATCAATATTTACTTTAATTTCGTGGGGAAGATTTTGAGGTAAAGCTTTTACTTCTACCTCAGAAATATTTTTAACTAAAGTTCCTCCTAAATCTTTGACTGCTGCCGCCTCTCCTTCAAAAGCTAAGGACACCTCAGCTGTTACTTCTTCCTCCAAACTTGGTTGATAAAAATCAACATGAATAGGTTTTTCAGTTAGAGGATCTAATTTTACTTCATGGATTAAGACCGGGGATTTCTTTTTGTCAATCTCAAGTGAAGGCGATGAAGCTAAAGCTTCATCTTCACCCTTCGTTATCACTAGGGCAATTAAAGAACTTTCTCCAGCCTCTTTATAAATTTTCTCAAATTCTTTTAAATCAATCTCCAAGGGCTTGGTTTTAATTTTTGGACCATATAAAACCCCGGGCAAAATGCCCTTTTTTCTTAAATTCTTTACTTTTTTCCCTTTTTCCTTCCTAATTTTTGCATTTAATGACAACATATATTTATTACTTTAGGCGATTAGCAGAACCGCATAATTTAATTTTTTCTTCAACCACTTTTTGAACTGCCTTTATTGCTTCGGGCATATATTTGTAAGGAGTTGTTTCTTTTGGTTTCTTTTTAAGAATTTTTTTCAAGGCATTTGTATAAGCTATCCTCAATTCGGTATTAATGTTAATTTTATCAATGCCCAATTTTATTGCTTTTTTAATATCCTCTTTGGGGGTGCCCGACCCTCCGTGTAAAACCAGAAAGGTATCCCCTGCTCTCTTTTTTATTTCTTTCAATCTTTCAAGCCGAAGCCGGGGATTTAAACCTCTAACTTCAATTCCGTGGAATGTTCCAATGCTTATTGCCAGACTGTCTGTTTTGGTTTCTTTTATAAATTTCTCAGCATCAGCAGGGTCAGTTAAATTTTTTTCTCTTATTTCAAATTTTTTCTTGTAAATCCTTGAGGCATCGGTGCCGATAGCTCCCACCTCTCCCTCAACCAAAACCCCGAGCTTCTTTGCGTATTTGATAACTTTTTTAGTTTGTCTGATGTTTTCTTCGAGGGATAACTTTGAGCCGTCAAAGTGAACAGCCTTGTATCCGGCATCTATGGCTTTTTTAATATAATGAAAAGATCGACCGTGGTCAAGATTCAAAAAAACGGGAAGCCCTTTTTCTTTTTTATAACTGTCTACTAAAGCTACTGCTTGTTTTAAACCGATAAATTTACTTTCTCCTTCCGACGTCCCTAAAATTAGAGGGGACTTTAATTTTTCGGCGGCCTGAATAATCGCTCTCAGCGTTTCTAAATTAGAAAAATTAAAATGACCAATGGCCCATTTTTGTTTTTGGGCGATTTTTAAATATTTTTTTAACATTTTGTTTTTTTAACTCTCACTTTTTTAAATTTTTTATTTTTATCTAACAAACCCTCCTTTGCTCCGAGCTTCTCTAAATTGGAGGCGGAGTTAGCGATTCCCAGCTGTATAGCAAAGACAATATCGCCAGTTTTCATAAAGGCTGAGAGAAAGCCGGAATTAAAAGAATCTCCAGCACCGGTGGTATCTACTAATTTTATTTTCAAAGCATTCGCTTTGAATAAATATTTTCCGTCCGAAACAATCACACCTTTTTCTCCCCGCGTCATTACGCAAATTCCGGCAACTAATTTATCTAATTTCTTAAAAAGTTCCTTTTCTTTATAATATGGAATTTTTGTCAACAAAGAGGCCTCTTCTTGATTTAAAATCAAAATGTTAACTTTCGATAAAATCCTTTCCAGGACAGGCCTTGGCAAGGTTAATTGATTATACCCGGGGTTTAACGCCACCTTTATCCTGTTTTTTTTCGCAAAGTCAACAACATTTCCCGTAATATTGGCCATTTGTTCGGCAAAAGGAGCTAGATAAAACCATTTGCTATTTTTCACTTTTTTCCAGGGAATATCTTTTTTTGATAAAAGGTCTGCCGCTCCCCTGTAGACCAAAATAGTCTTCTCGCCGTCGGGATGACTTAAAATCACCGACACATTGGTTGGTTTTTTGTTTGTTTTTTGAAGAAGAATTGTGTCAATTTTTAGTTTTTTAAGTTCCTCAATTGCCAACCTTCCAAAATAATCCTGCCCCACCATGCCACAATAAGCAACCTTTAACCCTTGATTGGCGAAAGTGGCGGCAGCATTGGTTCCTCCGCCTCCCGTGGAAAAAGCGATATCATCCATTTTCATTTTTGTCGCGGCTGGCAGACAAATGGCTTTCCCAACGCTAAAATTTTTATTTGCAATGGGCACAAATTTTTTTGATTTTAAATAAATGTCTTGGGTCGCCGACCCAAATGTAATAATGTCGTATTTCATAATTTTTTTTCAGTCTTAGCGATTTCAATTGTTGTTTTAATTACGGTATCTGGATTCAATGATATTGATTCTATCCCTTGCTTTACTAGAAATTCAGTGAAATCTGAGAAGGTTGAAGGTGCATCACCGCAAATTCCTAGAGGTTTTTTCTTCTTCTTACAAATAGAAACTACTCTTTTTAACATTTCTTTTACTGCTTCGTTTCTCTCGTCTCCTACTTTAGCAACTAAAGCCGAATCTCTATCTAATCCTAAAATTAATTGGGTTAAGTCGTTGGAGCCAATACTCATTTCATCGAAAATTTCTAAAAATTTCTCAGCTAAAATCACATTAGACGGAATTTCGCACATTACGGAAACTCTTAAACCGTCTTTACCTCTTCTCAATCCAGCTTCTTCCATAATCTGCAGCACTTTTTGACCCTCTTCTATTGTTCGACAAAAAGGTATCTCAGGAACAATATTCTTTAAGCCAAAAACTTCTCTGGCTTTTTTAATTGCCTGACATTCCATTTCAAAGGCTGGTCTAAACTTTTTGTCATAATATCTCGAAGCTCCTCGAAAGCCAAGCATAGGATTAGCCTCCTCCTCTTCAAAAAGTTCTCCCCCAATTAAATTTCTATATTCATTGGTTTTAAAATCAGAAAATCTGACAATCACTGGTTTTGGATAAAAGGCAGCTGTAATTTGAGAAATTCCCTCGGTTAACTTATCAATAAAGTATTGTTTTTTATCTTTATACCCAACCGTAATCTCATCTATCTGTTTAATTACTTTTGAGTTTTGAGTTGTAGTTTTGAGTTTCTCGTAATGATACAAGACTAAAGGATGAATTCTAATTTTTTCAGCTAAAATAAATTCGATTCTGGCTAATCCTACCCCATCATTGGGTAAAAATGAAGTTTTAAAGGCAATGCCAGGAACTCCAATATTTATCATTATCTTTGTTTTCAACTTTGGAATTTTTTTTAAATCGTATCTTTTAACCTCAAAAAGAATTTTCCCCAAAAATATTCTCCCCTCCAATCCTGAGGTGCAATCCACTGTTATTTCTTGGCCATTTTTTAAAGTTTTACTCGCTACCTTTGTTCCCACAATGCAGGGTATTCCCAGTTCCCTACTTACTATCGCTGCATGGCATGTTTTCCCTCCTTCCTCGGTTACAATCGCTGAAGCTAAAGGGAATATACTAACCCAATCAGGGTCTGTCATTCTCGTTACCAATACTTCTCCTCTTTGAAATTCTGAAATTTTTGAGATATCAGGGATTACGTGAACTTTTCCCTGGCCAATTTTATTACCAACAGCAATACCGGTTAAAATCGGCCTTTTTTTAGTTTTTATTTGATATTCTTCATAAAATTTAATTTTTTGGGGAGCATAAATCGTTTCTGGCCGAGATTGAACAATAAATAATCGCCCAGTTTTCCCATCTTTTGCCCATTCGATGTCCTGGGGAATTTTGTAATGGTCCTCAATCAGGCAGGCCCATCTTGAGAGCTTTAAAATTTCTTCATCAGTCAAAGAAAATTCTAATTGTTGTTTTTGGGAAACATTAACTTCTTTTAAACCGCCTTTCTTGTTATAAACTAATTTTTTTGTTTTCCTGCCCAAATCCTTAATGATAATAGGTTTATAATTCTCTTTTAGGGTTGGTTTGAAAACATAAAATTCATCTGGAGTAATTTTCCCTTTAACAATCATCTCTCCTGCTCCAAAAATTGAATTAATTAAAACTATGTTGGGGAAACCAGTTTCGGTATCAAGAGTAAATATTACTCCGGCTGAAGCTAAATCGCTCCTTACCATTTTTTGGACACCGACAGAAAGACCAAATTCCATTTGTCCTATCTTTTTCTCCTCTCTGTAAGCAATGGCTCTATCGGTAAAGGTTGAAATAATACTTTTCTTGACCGATTTTAATAATTCTTCTCTTCCTCTCACGTTAAGGTAAGTTTCAAATTGACCAGCAAAAGAAGCGTTTGGCCTATCTTCTGCAACGCCGGAGGTGCGTACAGCCACATCAACATTTTCTTGATTGTATTTTTGGGACAATTTCCGATAGGTCTTTATTATTTCTTCTTTCAAATCTTCGGGAAACTCTTTTTTTGAAATTGCATCTCTACACTTTTTTCCAGTTTCCTGAATGCTCTTTATACTTTGAGGGTTAAATTCTTTAAAAAATCCTTTAAGGGTTTTCTCTAAACCATCAGCTTTTAGAAATTTCCAATAAAAATTTGTTGTGAGAGCAAAACCATCAGGAATATTAATTCCTTTTTTAGTTAATTTCGAAAACATTTCGCCAAGGGAAGCATTCTTCCCTCCAACCAAAGGAACTTCTTTTACTGAAATTTCCTTAAACCAAAGAGTGAATTTTTGAGATTTTTTGCTCATTATTCAATTCAATAAATCTTAGATTTATTTCGATTTTTGAATTATTTTTCTTATTTTCTCGACATTTTCAGGATTAGCCAGAGATGAAAGGTCGCCTAATTCCTCCCGGGTCCATAATTTTTTTAAAATTCTTCTCATTATTTTCCCGCTCCTCGTTTTTGGTAAATCCTCAACTAAATAAACTTCTTTTGGTAGAGCAATGGGGCCAATTTCTTTTCTAACTTGTCCTACAATTTCTTGTTTTAAATCTTCGGCTATTTTTTTTGATTTAGAAATCACAAAGGCTACTGGCACTTCTCCTTTTATTTTGTCTGGAATTCCAATTACGGCACACTCGGTAATATCTGGATGTAAATTGATCGCTGCTTCCAGTTCTCCAGTGGTTAATCTATGACCGGCTACTTTAATAACGTCGTCAACTCTGCCCACAATTCTGATTAAGCCATTTTCATCCTTGTAGGCGGCATCAGAAGTAAAATAAATTTTCTTTCCGTATTGGTTCCAATAAGTTTCTAAATATTTTTTTGGATTTTTGTAAATCCCTCGAAGCATCCCGGGGGCAAAAGGAGGTAGTATCACTAAATTACCCTCTTTGCCAGGGGGCAAAGATTTTCCTTTTTTATCAAAAATATCGAATTTTATTCCCGGAAATGGTAATCCCGTAAAGGCTGGTTTAAAAGGTCCTACTCCTGGCAAAGAAGTTATTAAAATGCCCCCTGATTCTGTTTGCCACCAGGTATCAACTAAAGGACATTTTTCTTTTCCCACTTCTCTAAAAAACCACTGCCAGGCTGATTCATCTATTGGCTCCCCTACCGAGCCTAAAAGTCGTAAGGTCTCAAATTTGTATTTTTGGATTAAATCAGTATATTTTTCGAACATCCTAATTGTCGTAGGAGCAGTATAAAAGATGGTTACCTTATGTTTTTCAATAATTTTTGCCCATCTATCAGGTGTTGGCCAATCGGGAGCTCCTTCATATAAAAGAGTGGTAATTCCATTTAACAATGGACTGTAGCAGGTGTATGAGTGACCAGTGATCCAACCCAAATCAGAAGTGCACCAAAAAATCGAATCTTCATGAAAATCAAAAATCCATTTCCCAGTCCAGTAAGCTTGAATGGTGTAGCCACCGCAAATGTGTTCACAGGCCTTGGGAATACCCGTGCTTCCGCTAGTGGGCAAGATAAACAGTCTATCTTCTGAATCAATTATTTCAGGGGGACAATCGGTATTTTCATTTTTCGTTAATTCCTGCCACCATAAATCACTCTCTTTTTCCCAAGCAACTTCGTTTCTCGTTCTTTTTACCACAATAATTTTTTTTACTTTTGTTTCTTTTATTCCCAGGTCAGCATTTTCTTTCAAATTAATAATTTTTCCCCTCCTGTAATACCCGTCGGCAGTTATTAAAATTTTAGGTCCTGTAATCTTTAATCTAATGTTTAAAGCGGCTGACGAAAAAGCTGAAAAAACAACAACATGGATTGCTCCAATTCTAGCGCAGGCTAACATTGAAATTAATACTTCTGGAATCATCGGTAAATAAATTCCTACCCTATCCCCTTTTTTCACTCCTAATTTTTTCAGAGCATTAGCTAATTTATTTACTTCTTGGAAAAGTTCTTGATAAGTAAGAATTTTGGGGGATTCATCAATTGGTTCCGGTTCCCAAATCAAGGCAATTTTATTTTTTAGGGGCCCACTCGCGAAGCGAGTGGGAGGATGCGGTGGGTGGGTTGTAGTCTTTTCCCAGCCTAATGAATTTTTCTCAAAAATATTTGAAGTAATATTTATTTTTCCTCTCAAAAACCACTGAAAATAGGGAGGTTTGTGCTTAAATGCTTTTTTCCATTTCCTGAACCAAAAAAGTTCTTTAGCTAATTGCTCCCAAGACTTTATCGGATCTTTTTCTGCCTCTTTATAAATTTTTTGGTCTTTCACCCAAGCCTTCTTCTTAAATTCTTCGGACGGATAATACAAATTTCCTTTCTTTTGCATATTGTTTTATTATACCCAAATAAAAAATCGGGGCAAAGCCCCGTATCAATTTTACGTTCCGAGTTGAACTTTTATAGTTTTTTCCCAACATATTCGGCGAACTCCGCCAGCCGACAGGCATAACCCCATTCATTGTCATACCAAGCGACCACTTTAACCAGGTTATCAATTGCCATGGTCAAAGGCGCATCAACAATGGCTGAAAAAGAATTTCCAATATAATCAGAAGAAACTAAAGGAGCATCTTCTATCCCCAAAATTCCTTTTAATTCTTTTTTCTGAGAAGCTTTTTTAAAAGTATAATTCACTTCCTCAACTGTGGTTTTCTTCTTAATCTCACAAATTAAATCTAAAACCGAAACGGTTGGCGTTGGAACTCGGAAGGCAATGCCATTCAATTTCCCTTTTAATCCAGGAATTACTTTACTAATGGTTTTGGCCGCTCCGGTTGTAGTTGGAATGACATTTAAAGCAGCTGCCCTGGTTCTTCTTAAGTCTTTATGGGCTAAATCCAAAATTCTCTGGTCGTTAGTGTATGAGTGAATTGTGCTCATAAATCCTTTGACAATTTCAAAATTATCATTCAAAACTTTAGCTACCGGACCAAGGCAATTGGTTGTGCAAGAGCCCATATCCACTATATCATCTTTTTTGGAATCATATTTTTCTTCATTTACGCCCAAAATAAAAGAGGGCGGACCTTCTCCGGGAGCAGAAATTATTACTTTTTTGGCACCGGCTTCTAAATGTTTTTTTGCCCCTTCATAATCGGTAAAGCGCCCGGTGCATTCCAAAACAATATCAATTCCCAGTTTTTTCCAAGGCAATTTTGAAGGTTCAGTTTCGGCTAAAACCTTGATGCTTTTGCCTTTTCTTGTTCCATCTAACAAAAGAGTGTTTTCTGTAAATTTAACTGGCTTTTGATAGATTCCGTAAATTGAATCATATCTCAATAAATGAGCCAGGGTTTTGGTATCGGTCAAATCATTAATCGCCACTACCTCTAAATTAGGGTGGTTATCAATTATTCTTCTAAAAACTGGCCGACCAATCCGGCCGAAGCCATTGATAGCAATTTTAATCATATTGCTACGAATTTACGAATTTGTATATTCGCAAAAAATTTGTTATTCGTTGATGTCTAGTAGTTTACAAATTTTCTCTTTATTAAAGCCTATTACAACTTCTCCATTAATTTCCAACATCGGTGCTTCTAACCTGCCTGATTTTTTAATTATCTCCTCTCTGGCTTTTTTATCTTTAGAAACATCGATTTCTTGAAATTTAACATTATGTTCTTTCAAAAATTCCGTTAAGGTAAAACAATAAGGACAGGCTGGGGTAGTAAATACTTTCACCATATTATTCGCATCCTCCGGGAGAGCCGGTTTCACTTTCTAATGTCTGGCTACATTCCTGAGGAGGATTTTCAAATCCAGAACAAACGGCTGTTTTATATCCTTCCGATGACCTTTCACCATCATAAATCATTCCATTAATTACTAAATTAGGGGAACCACTAATAGTTATTTTTTCTTGGTTTTGATGACTGATTGGGTCTTGAACCGGGTATTCGGTTTTGTTAAGCTCAATTTCTTTTGCTAATAAAGTTTGGGCTTCCTCCTTTTGGCAATTTTTAATTTTTTGAACATCAATTCCTAAATTCTTGGCAATTTCTTCCCATTTTTCGTCTACATTTTGAGAAGTAGTTTCTTCATTGATTTCCATCACAAAATCCCATAGTTTATCATTTTGATATTTTTGGACACAAATCTCTCTTATATCTTGATTAATTTCTTGAATCCCGTGCATTGAACAATATTTATTTTCTTCATCTAAACAAAATTCGGGATAGCCGGTTTGATAATTACTATAAATTACATAATGGAGGTCAATCTCTGCTTTATTTTTCAAAAGTTCTACCACTGGCATCATTAATTCTTCAGCCTGATTGCCGTAAGGACAAAATGCCATCACGAATAATTTAACTCCCGGAACATCAGTTTTTGGAATCTCTTTGGCAACGGGAGGATTTAAATCAATCCCTTCAATGAATAAAAGTTCTCCATCTTTAGTGACGTAAGATTCAAATTCGTTTTCCCCTATTTTAAGGCGAAATTTATAAACTCCGTTTTCTTCCATAGCATTCACTAAAGAAACAGTAACTCCCTGCAATCCAAACATATTCTGATTCTGGTTAATAAAATTTATTGCTTTTTCGGCTGCCTCTTGAGGAGATAATAAATTTTCTGAAACTTCCTCTCCAACTTTCCCTTGATTGATAAAAATCA
>CAZJYW010000007.1:0-16084 GCA_964550395.1 uncultured Candidatus Saccharibacteria bacterium | reverse complement strand
TTAATGGGAGTTTTCAAGAAAATCTGGCCGGATGTCTGGTCAGCCAGAATGGAATATATTTTAAATAATTGCATCTTAGCCTTGCTGGAATACCCGGATTCAACTTTATTGGGCGTCAACCGAATGTTGGCTGACCTTGAATATCGAAAAAAAGTAGTAGACAAGGTGACTGACCCGGTGGTTAAATCTTTCTGGGTTCAAGAATTTGCCAGATATACTCAGAGATATGAAGTGGAAGCAACCGCTGCCATCCAAAACAAAGTTGGTCAATTTATTTCTGTCCCTTTGATTAGAAATATCATCGGTCAAGTTCGCTCAACTATTAATATGCGGAAAATTATGGATGAAGGGAAAATTTTAATTGCCAATATATCTAAAGGAAGAATAGGAGAGGACAATTCCCGACTTTTGGGAGCCCTTTTAATTACTAAGTTACAATTGGCAGCTATGTCCAGAGTAGATATTCCCGAGGAAGAGAGAAAAGATTTTTATTTATATGTTGACGAATTCCAAAATTTTGCCACTAAATCTTTTGTTAATATACTTTCTGAAGCCAGAAAATATCGATTATCTTTAACTTTGGCTAATCAATACATTGCTCAATTGGAAGAAATGACTCCTACCGGGAGAAGTCCGGAGGTTAGAGATGCCATCTTTGGCAACGTCGGCACTATAGTTTCTTTTCGGGTGGGAGCAGAAGATGCTGAATTTTTAGAAAGAGAATTTGTTCCCGAATTTAATGCTGAGGATTTAGTGAATTTGACCAAATACAATGTTTATTTGAAATTAATGATTGACGGGATAGCCGGAAGACCATTTTCAGCCGAAACTCTCTCCCCTTTTTCAAAACTGGAAAAATCAAATAAAGAAAAAATTATTAAGGCCTCTCGGGAAAGATATGGTACCCCTGGGAAAATTATTGAAGAAAAAATTAGCCGTTGGGCCGGAGTTTCAAAATTACCGGAGGCGCCTCAACCGGTCTCCTCGGTTTTATACGATGCTAAGTGTGCTTTATGTGGAAAATGGACTAAAGTAATTTTTCCTCCAGACGGTACTCGCCCAGTTTATTGTAAATCTTGCTTAAAGAAAATTGAGCGGGAAAGGGAAGCCCCAAAAACAGCTCCAACTATTTCCCTGGAGGAGGTTGCTAAATCCGAACCCGTTTCTTTTTCATCAAGGCCAAAGGAAGTAAAGGAGAAGCCGAGAAGAAGCCATGTCGAGGTAAATATCGAAGAATTAAAAAAGGTTTTAGAGAAATCCCTTAAAAAAAATAGAGAGTAAGCGAGATGCTGAAAACCTTAAAAGACTTTAGTTTTGAAAACAAAAGAGTTTTGGTTAGATGCGATTTAAATGTTCCCCTTGATAAGGAGGGGAACATTTTGGATGATTTTAGAATTAAAAAAACTCTCCCGACCGTCGAATATTTAATTGAAAAAGGAGCTAAAGTAATTTTAATGAGCCACTTGGGGAGGCCGGAAGGAAAAGTGGTAGAAAGTTTAAGACTGACTCCAATTCAAAACAGGTTAATGGAATATTTAGATGTTTCGGTGACCAAAGCCCAAGATTGTGTTGGAAAAGAAGTCAAAGATTGGATTTCCCAAATGCAGCCAGGCGAAATTCTTCTATTAGAAAATATCCAATTTCATCCTGGAGAGAAGAAAAATGATCTGAATCTTGCAGAAACTCTAGCTAGTTATGCGGATATGTTTATAATGGAAGCTTTTGGTCAGGCTCATCGAAATTATGCTTCAATTGTTAGTATTCCGAAATATTTACCTTCGGGGGCTGGATTTTTGGTTGAAAAAGAAATTAAGATTTTAACAGATTTAATGAGAAATCCGGAAAAGCCATTAATAGCTATGATTGGTGGAGTAAAAGTAGAAACAAAGGTGAGGCTCATTGATAAAGTTTCAGAAATTGCTGATTTTGTTTTAATCGGCGGGCTAATTGAAAGAAAAATAAAAGAGAAAAAAATAATTCTGAAAAATCCTCAAAAAATTATAAGCCCGGTTGATAGCGTTGGTACCTTTGATATCGGGCCCAAAACAATAGATCTTTTTAAAGAAAAAATAGCTTTAGCTAAAACAGTTTTCTGGGCTGGTCCTTTGGGAAAGATTGAGGAAAAACAATTTCAAAAAGGCTCAGAGGAAATTACCAAAGCCATTATCGAAAACGACGCCTTTTCAGTAGCCGGGGGAGGGGAGACGGTGGAGTTTATCAATAGATTAGGTTTAACTGAGAAATTTAATCATCTTTCTACTGGAGGAGGGGCAATGCTTGATTTTATAGTTGACGGTAAATTAGTTGGAATCGAAGCCTTAAAAAATGCCAGCTGAGATTAAAAATCTAAAAAAAGTAGCTCAAAGAATTCTAAAGGCGGTAAAGCGCAAAGAAAAAATTATTCTTTATGGAGATGCTGATTTGGATGGGGCGGCAGCAGTGATTATTTTAAAGGAAACTATTAAAAATTTAGGTGGTAAAATAGCTACCGTTTATTTTCCTGACAGAGAATTGGAAGGTTATGGGATAACAGAAAAAGGTTTAAATTATTTTAAAAAAACGGAGGGGAAAGCTTTGCTTGTCTCTTTAGATTGTGGAATAGGAAATTTCAAAGAAGTAGTAATGGCAAAAAAATTGGGCTTTGAAGTAATAATTATTGACCATCATCAAATTTTAGATAAACTGCCCGAAGCCAGCATTATTGTTGACCCAAAACAAAAGGGAGATAAATATTCCTTTAAAGAATTGGCTGCGGCCGGGATTGTCTTTAATCTTTCTGAACTTCTTTTGAAAAATATAATGACTGATTTAATGAAGAAAAATTTTTTAGAACTGGTAGCTCTAGCCACCATTGCTGATATGATGCCCCGGGAAGAAGAAAATAAAATTTTTATTGAAGAAGGCCTTAAATCTTTAGAAAACTCTTTTAGGCCCGGAATCAAAGCTTTTTTTGAAATGGAAGCCTTTAAAAGTTATGAGAATTTGAATCAAAAAATTTCTAAAATCATTTCTATTTTAAACGTGAGAGACGTAGAAAATAGTTCGCCGGCCAGCTTTAGATTATTAACCTCATCTTCCTTAGAAGAATCTGAAGCAATTATTGAAAAACTTTTAGAAAAAAGTGAATTGAGAAAAGAAAAAATAAAGAAGATAATGGAAAGAATTGAGGAAAAAATTTCAAGACAAACTGCTCCGATTGTTTTCGAAGGAAGCTCTGACTGGGAATTTACCCTGATGAGCTCGGTAGCTTCAATAATTTGTCAAAGGTATCAAAAGCCAACTTTTATATTTAAGAAATTAGAAAAAGAATCCTCGGGAACAGTTAGAACTCCGGCTGGAACAGACAGCGTTTCTTTAATGAAAAAATGCAAAAAATACCTCTTAACTTATGGTGGGCACTCTTTAGCCTCGGGATTTAGAGTTAAAAATGAAAATTTAGAAAAATTTAAAGAGTGCTTAATCTTCCACTTTGAAAAATGAAAAAAATAATTATTTATACTGATGGAGGCTCGAGGGGAAATCCTGGACCGGGGGCTGCCGGAACCGTTTTTTGTAACGAGAAAGGCGAAGTTTTTAAAAAATATTCTCAATATTTAGGAGAGAATTTAACCAATAATGAAGCTGAATACCAGGCAGCAATTTTTGCCTTTAAAAAATTTAAAAGCCTGTTCGGAAAAAAATTAGCATTGAGCACCGAAATTGAGTTAAGGTCAGATTCCGAGCTTTTAATAAAACAATTACAAGGTTTGTATAAAATTTTGGAGCCGAAAATTCAAACTTTATTCATTGCCGTCTGGAATTTAAAGCTCGATTTTAAAAAAGTTAAATTTACTTTTATTTCTCGAGAGAAAAATAAAGAAGCTGACAGACTTGTTAATGAAGCTTTAGATAGCCAAGCTAAAACTCAAAAATTATTTTAAAATTAAAACCGAGCACATAAAGTTTTATGTGCTCGGTATCCTAGTAAATCTATAAGCCGAATTCTGTATTTGTGTGATTATCTATCTAGCCCCTTGATTACTCTCGGGGTCAAGCGAACTACTTTTCACTTGGGCAAATCCGGAGATTGCCTAAGTATTTGTTCTTGCACCCGGGTAAGTGTTTAGCCGTTTCACCCCTGATGTTATCCATCAGGACTCACCCCGAAGGGTGCTCCTTGCCTTTCGGCTTGGAGCGTCTCTGCTCGCAACTCTCGCGTCACCGCGTGCGGGCGTTACCCGCTACCTTGCTGCCCCGATAGGGCGGGTGTTCGGACTTTCCTCCGAGCGCATAACGCATTATGTGCTCGGCAATCACCCGACTTACTAGAACAAATACATCTTAGCAACTTTAAATTTTTTGTCAAGATTTTAAAATAAAACCCCGCTTTAAAGGGTGGGTTTTTGCTGGTTAGCTAAGGACCATTTTTAATAAAGCCATCCGGATATAAAGCCCATTCTCGGCCTGTCTAAAATAAACTGCCCGGGGATCTGAATCTACTTCCGGAGCGATTTCCTCAACGTGAGGCAGGGGATGCATTATAATGGCATCTTTTTTCATTAAATTGAGAATTTCTTGATTGATAACGCAAAAACTTCCCTTTTCATCATGCTTCTCTAAAAGATTCCCTCTTTCCTTCTGGATTCTAGTCTGGTAAATTACATCTACTTTAGAGGCAACCTTTCTTAAGTCATTTCCTTCTTCAAACCCGACTCC
The DNA here is from genome assembly GCA_964550395.1 of uncultured Candidatus Saccharibacteria bacterium. Lineage (GTDB taxonomy): Bacteria > Patescibacteriota > Minisyncoccia > Minisyncoccales > CAZJYW01 > CAZJYW01. The sequence goes on along the minus strand of CAZJYW010000007.1, from coordinate 11,389 downwards.
TTTTTCCTTCAAATACTCCTTAATGTCACCTCTCATTTTAGCTGCTTCAGGCGAAATAAAATAAATCTTAACTCCGGGAAACTTAGTGTAAAGGTAAGAAAGCGACCTAACTGTTCTTCCTCTGACCAAATCTCCGACCATAGCAATTGAAATGCCAGAAACTCTACCGATTTCCTTTTGAATTGTATAGAGATCCAATAGGGCCTGAGTCGGATGTTGGCCAGTGCCATCGCCAGCATTAATAATTGGTACCTTGGAGACGGCGGCTGCTCTTTTTGCCCCGCCCTCTTCGTCATATCTCAAGACAATGACATCGGGGCAATATCCATTAAGAATTTTAATTGTATCTTCTAAAGTTTCGCCTTTAGCTGCTGAAGAAAATTGCCTGGCATTCTCAGTTGAAAAAACTACTTTTCCACCTAAAAGGTCCATAGCCATCTCAAAAGAGGCTCGGGTCCTGGTACTTGGTTCGTAAAAAAGAGCAATCATTCTTTTCCCGAAAAGAACATTAGAATCTCCTCTCTTGGCAACTTTTTCCATTTCATCAGCTAAAGGGAAAAGTTCTTCTTCTAACCAGAGTCGGTCAAACTGCTGAGCTTCGACAATGTGATGTAATTTTTTCATTCCTGAAACAAAATTAACAAAAAATTTAAGGATAGTCAATGATAAAGACTCGTTTGTAAAGATTAAGTTAAAATATTAGAATAAAGAAATGAAATTTTAAAAGTATGGAAACATCTCCAAACCCTGGGAAAAAATTAATTGTTGAAATGGAAGGAACAAGATGGACCAGGTATCCGATAAAAACTCATTTCATCGGGGTTCCCGACAGATTAGAAGATATAATTGAAAAATATGTTTTACCCTTTACCAAAGAATCTGACATCGTGGTCTTGGGCCAAAAGATTATTTCTATTTTACAGAGAAGAGTAATTTATAAAAAGGATGTTAAAGTTGGATTTTGGGCTAAGTTTCTTTCCAAATTTGCTAAAAAAACTCCCTCTGGATTTTCAGTAGGCAATCCTTTAAAAATGCAGCTAGCCATTAATTTGGCCGGTTTACCGAGGATTTTATTTGCTACGATTTTAAGCGGAATTTTTAAAATTTTTAGAATTTACGGGGTTTTTTATCGATTATCCGGCCATCAAATTTCTCAAATAGATGGTTTTTATGGAGAAGATTTTCCCCAGTATGCCCAAATGGGGATTTTTGGCCCCCAAAATTGTGGTAACCTTTGTGAACAACTAAGAAATAAATATGGTCTTTCTTTTGTGATTGCTGATGTAAATGATCTGGGAGGAAATATTTTGGGTAGGAGTAAAGACTTAAAAGGGAAAGAAAGACTGCTCTTGAAAATATTAAAGGATAACCCAGCCGGTCAATCCAAAGAGCTGACCCCAATCATAGTTATTCGGAAAAATGTTTAGAAATATTTTAAATATCCAAACAAAAAATATCACTTCAGCCGCTTTTATCTTAGCTGGAGCTTCTTTTGTCAGCATTCTCTTAGGGTTGCTCCGTGATCGGCTTTTAGCCAGAAACTTTGGATTAGGCGACGAGCTCGATATTTATTATGCTGCTTTTAGGATTCCGGATTTCATTTCCATGGTCTTGATGTTGGGAGCGATTGGAGCAGCAATTATCCCGATTTTTAGCGAATGTTTAATCAAAAATCGGGAAGAAGCTTTTAAATATCTCTCCAATCTTTTAAATTTATTTTTAATTTTTTTAATTTTAATTTGTGGAATTTTATTTATTTTTGCCCCTAATCTTGTTTCTTGGATAGCTCCCGGATTCTCGGCTGAGAAAAAAGAATTGACTATTTTATTGACTCGGATTATGTTTTTGAGCCCGGTTTTTCTGGGGATTAGCAATATAATTTCGGGAATTTTACGGGTATTCAAAAGATTTTTAATAACTTCCTTAGCTCCAATAATGTATAATTTCGGAATTATTTCTGGAATCCTCTTTTTTGTTCCTCGAATTGGACTTCCGGGATTAGCCTGGGGAGTAGTCTTGGGGGGATTTTTACATCTTTTAATCCAGCTTCCAATTTTAATTAAGGTTGGATTTAAGCCTAAAAAGATTTTAAATATTTCCGAGCCCGGCTTTCTAAGGACTCTAAAACTAACTATTCCTAGATCAATTGGATTGGCGGCTACTCAAATTAATTTAATCGTGGTTACGGCCATTGCTTCCACTTTGGCTTCCGGAAGCATTGGCGCTTTCAATCTGGCCGAAAGTCTTAGTCGGCCCCTTTTAACTTTGGTCGGCATTTCCTTTTCTACCGCTGCCTTTCCGTCTTTGAGCTTAGCTTTTTCTAAAAAAAATAAAGAAAAATTTACTAAAATATTTTTTTCTACTTTTTATAAAATTCTTTTTTTTATTTTGCCCTTGAGTTTTCTCTTATTTCTTTCCAGAGATTTATTGGTTAAAATTATTCTCCAGGTAGGAAAATTTGGTTTAGTTGATGTTCGTTTAACTGCTTCTTGTCTGGGGATGTTTTGTTTTGGAATTTTTGCCCAGGGATTAGTTCTTTTAATCGCCAAGGCCTTTTATGCTCTTCAAGATACTAAAACTCCGGCGGCAGTCAGCGTAATTGGAATGTTCATTAATATTATTTTTTGTTTTTCTTTTATCAAACTTCTGTCCTTTCCCAATCCTTTCCAGCAATTTTTAGTAAATATTTTAAATCTCCCGGCTTTAAAAAACATTGAAATAATTGGCCTACCCTTAGCCCTCTCGCTTTCTGCCGTCTTCCAATTTTTTATTCTCTTCCCTCTCTTTTGGCGAAAAATATATGGTCGCCATTAATATAAGAAATTTTTGTATAATTAGTCACATTGACCATGGGAAATCAACTTTGGCCGATAGGTTTTTAGAATTGACGGAAACCATACCAAAAGAAAAAATGAGACCTCAATATCTAGATATGATGGACCTAGAAAGGGAAAGGGGAATTACAATTAAAATGCGGCCAGTAAGAATGGAATACCAAGGACATATTTTAAATTTAATAGATACCCCCGGTCATGTTGATTTTTCTTACGAGGTTTCTCGTTCTTTAGCAGCCGTCGAGGGGGCTATTTTATTAGTTGATGCCACTAAAGGAATCCAAGCCCAGACCCTGGCTAATTTAGAATTAGCTAAGAGACAAAATTTAGTAATTATTCCGGCGATTAATAAAATTGATTCGCCTCAGGCAAAAATCGGAGAAACAAAAACTGACTTAGCTAAACTATTAAACATTTCAGAAAATGAGATTTTTGAGATTTCTGCCAAATATGGAACAAATGTGGAGCAACTCTTAGATGCGGTGATTAAAAAAATCTCCTCCCCGAAAGGTGTTTTGGAAAAACCGCTGCGAGCCCTAATTTTTGATTCAGAGTACGATTCTTTTAAAGGAGTGGTTTCTTATGTGAGAGTAATTGATGGTGAGATATCGCCAGGCGATAAAATTTATTTAATTCAAACTAAAATTGAAGGCGAGGCGAAAGAAGTTGGATGTTTTAGGCCGGAATTAAAGGTTGCCAAAGAATTAAAAGCCGGAGAAATTGGCTATATTGCCACAGGTATCAAAGAGCCCGGTAAGGTAAGAGTAGGGGAGACTATTACAAAATTGAAAATTAACGAAATGGAACCATTGCCGGGATATAAGGAGCCAAATCCCATGGTTTTTGCTTCAATTTATCCTGAAAATCCTGATGATTTCGACGGCTTAAAAGAAGCCATGTCTAAATTGAAATTAAATGACGCCTCTTTGAGTTTTGAATCAGAAATGAGGGAATTTTTGGGACGAGGATTCCGTTGCGGATTTTTGGGGACTTTGCATGCCGAGATAGTCTCTGAGAGACTGCGCCGAGAATTTGGTTTAGATTTGGTAATTTCTAACCCCTCAGTAGTTTACAGAATTATAAATCAAAAAGAAAAAGAAATCTTTGTTTATTCTCCGAGCGATTGGCCGTCTTCAGCTGAGATTAAAGAGGTCCGGGAACCGTTGGTAAAAATAGAAATAATGACCCCCACTAGCTATCTAGGAGAGGTTTCGGATCTTTTAAAAAGCTCGGAAGGAAATCTTATCGAAACTAAATACTTTGCTTCGGATAAATTGCTTTTGATTTACGAAGTTCCTTTAAGAGAAATTATTATTGGATTTTACGATAAACTCAAAGGCCAGAGCCAGGGTTTTGCCTCGGCGAATTATGAAATTTTGGGATATCGCCTTGGGGATTTGGTTAAACTGGAAATTTTAATTGCTGGAGAGAAAGAAGAAGCTTTTTCAAAAATTGTTTCCAGGGCCAGAGTTTTCAAAGAAGGGAAAAGAATTATTGAAAAATTAAAAGAAATTTTGCCTCCCCAACTTTTTTCGGTTCCCTTACAAGCTGCAGTTTCTGGGAAAATTATTGCCAGAGAAACGATAAAAGCTAAAAGGAGAGATGTGACAGCACCTCTTTATGGCGGGGACTACACTCGAAAAAGAAAATTATTGGAAAAACAAAAAATAGGCAAGAAAAAATTAAAAGCAAAAGGGAGAATCCGGATTTCTCCCCGGGTATTTTTGGAAATGTTTCGAAGTTGAAAATAGGTAAAAAATCTGCTACTATCTAACCAAAGGAGCCAATAAAAAGGCGAGCATACTTAGAATTACCAGAGAGATTAAAATAATCCAGACTACTCTAAAGATAGTTTGCGGTTTCAATTTTGGCATTAGCATATGATATCAAAATCGAGGAGATTTAGAAAGGACTCTCACCAGACTATATTTTTTTCCATCTTAATCGGAATTTTGCTGGCAGCGGCAATTGGTTTTCTGATATTTTCTAATTTTAAAATAAGTCAAAGAAGAGCCGAATTAACTGCTAAAATTGAGGATTTTAAAAAAGAAATTCAAATTCTGGAGAAAAAAAATCAGGAATTGCGAGCAGGAATTACTCAAACCGAAAATGAAAGCTATTGGGAAGAAAGAATTAGAGAGCAGGGGTATAAAAAACCAGGCGAAGAACAAATTGTCGTTTTGCCACCAGAAGGAGGTGAGGAAGGGGAGACTGGAGGACAAAAAAGTCTTTGGCAGAGAATTTTAGAAAAAATTGGATTTTAATAGGCGGCAGTAGTTCAGTGGTAGAATGTCTCCTTCCCAAGGAGAAGGTCGTGGGTTCAAATCCCATCTGCCGCTCAGAGGCCGGGGTAGCTCAGCGGTAGAGCAACGGTTTCGTAAACCGTGGGTCGCGAGTTCAAATCTCGCCTCCGGCTCTTTTATTTTTGTTCAAATTATGTTAAAATAGTTTAAGTATGGCAAATTCTTCAGAGAAAACTGAAAATTTACAATCTAAACTCCTCCTTTTGGAGGACCGTCTTTGACGTTGCCAAGAAACGCGAGAGAATAAAAAGATTGGAGGAGGAAATGCAGAATCCAAATCTCTGGAAGGACCGGGAGAAAGCGGTAAAAGTTACTAAAGAGTTATCAGGGCTTCAGCAAGAGGTTTCCGAGTTTGAGGCAATCAAAACCGAGGAAGATTTAAGGAAAATTGAGCTACGAGTTTTTCTTTCAGGAGAACATGATAGGGGAAATTCCATTTTATCGATATCGGCCGGAGCCGGTGGCCAGGATGCTCAGGATTGGGCAGCAATGTTGATCAGGATGTATGAAAGATATGGTCAAAGAAAAGGATTTCAGACTGTTGCGTTGCATCAATCTTTTGGCGAAGGAGGTGGACCGGAAGGAAGGATTGGAATCAAGCAAGTTTCCTTAGAAATTAAGGGAAATTATGCTTACGGCTTTTTAAAAAAAGAAACCGGGGTTCATCGATTGGTCAGAATCTCTCCTTTTTCAGCTAAAGCACTTCGCCACACTTCTTTTGCCTTAGTGGAAGTAATACCAGTAATATCAAAGAAGGAGGAAGCTGAAATTAAAATTAAACCAGAAGATTTAAAATTGGAAACTTTCCGGGCTTCAGGGCCTGGCGGTCAGTATGTTAATCGAAGGGAAACAGCAGTCAGAATTACTCATTTACCAACTGGAATAAAAGTTGCCTGTCAATCAGAAAGACTGCAGGGGTTAAACAGAGAAAAGGCGATGAAAATTTTACTGGCCAAACTTTATCAATTAAGAGAAAAAAAAGTTGCTAAAAGACTAAAAGAAATTAAAGGAGAACAAGTTTCGGCTAGCTGGGGAAATCAGATTAGGTCTTACGTTTTACATCCTTACCGCTTAGTAAAGGATTTGAGAACTGGAGTTGAAACCTCCGATGTCGAAGCCGTCTTAGATGGAGATTTAGATAAATTCATTGACTCTGAGATAAAAACTTAATGGTTAAACTTCAGGCAGTTACTAAAATTTTCCTTCCAAATATTCTTGCCTTAGAAAATGTCTCTTTTGAGATTAAACCAAAAGAGTTTGTTTCAATTGCTGGAAAATCAGGAGCTGGCAAAACTACCTTGCTTCGAATCCTTTTAGTCGAAGAAAAACCAACTAAGGGGCGAATTTTTTTTGATGGTCAAGACCTTTCTAAAATAGAGCTAGCTCGTCTACCCCAACTTAGGCGAAAAATTGGCGCTGTTTTTCAAGATTATAAATTACTTCCTTCAAAAACTACTTATGAAAATATTGCTTATGTAATGGAGGTAATTGGAGCGACCGAAGAGGAGATTGCCAGAGACGTTAATCAGGTTTTAGAAATTGTCGGATTGGAAAGGAGAACCAAAAATTTTCCGGCCGAGCTTTCGGCTGGTGAACGCCAAAGAGCAGCAATTGCCAGAGCCTTAATTCACCGACCGGATGTTATTTTAGCCGATGAGCCAACCGGCAATCTTGACCCTTACAACGCCTTAGATATTATTCGTCTTTTGTTAAAAATTCATGAATTAGGCACCACGGTTATTTTAGCCACTCATAATAAAGAAATAATCAATTCCTTAGGGAAAAGAGTAATCACCCTAGAAGAAGGAAGAGTAATTAGAGACGAAGAAAGAGGCCGCTTCGTATTTTAAAAATGTTTACTTCAATTAAAAGAATATTAAAATCAGGTTGGTTAAGTTTTTCTCGAGATGGGGGATTGGCAGCAGCCACCTGTTTTATTATGGTAATGACTATTTTTTTAACAACCTCTCTTTTTCTCTCAAGAGATGTTGGTCAATTTTTAATTTCAACCATTCAAGAAAAAGCCGATATTTCAGTTTATTTCAAAGAAGGGGCGCCAGAAGAAGATATTTTGAAGGTTAAAGAAGAGATTTCTGAAATTCCGGAAGTAAAAAGTGTCAAGTATGTTTCAAAATCAGAAGCACTGGAGAGCTTTGTCCAGAGGCACAAAGATGACCCAGTTTTAATGGAATCCTTGGAGGAGGTCGGAGGGAACCCCTTTTTAGCTGCTTTAAATATTAGATCCTTTGAGGCTAGTCAATATCAGGCCGTGGCAAATTTTTTAGACGACACCCTTTCGTCATCTCTTAAAGATTTAGTTGAAAAAGTTGATTATTATCAAAGGAAACCAGTAATTGAGAGAATTTTTGCCCTGACTTCGGGGATGGGAAAAGCTGGAATTTCTCTCTCTATAGTTTTGGCAATCGTAGCTATTTTAGTTGCTTTCAATACCATTAGATTGGCAATTTTAAATCAAAAAGAAGAAATTAAAGTCCAGAGATTGGTTGGCGCTTCCAATTGGTTTATCCGGGGGCCATTTTTGGTCCAGGGAGCAATTTCGGGAATTTTTGCTACCATAATTTGCCTTTTAATTTTTACTTTAATTTGCTGGTTTTTGAGTCCCAAAATTGAAATTTTATTTTCTGGTCTTAATGTTTGGAGATACTTTACCGGCAATTTCTTTACTATTATTTTAATTCAGCTAGTCACCGGAATTGGCCTGGGGGTAATTTCCAGCACCATCGCCATCAGAAAATACTTAAAAGTTTAATCTTTGGAGGGTCGGCTAACGGTAGGCCAATGGATTCTGGCTCCATTAATGTAGGTTCGATTCCTACCCCTCCAGCTACCTTGAGCGCGGTTCGAGAGACCGAATGTCCGTTATTTGGACGGTTTTTTGGTTAAATTAATTTGTTTTTTTGGTTTAAAAATGATAATTTGGAAATAATGTACAGGAAAGCTAAAAAAGAGGAATTTTATACAGTACTTGCCAGAAAAGAAGGGTATCCCGCCAGGTCAGTTTATAAACTAAAAGAGATAGATAAAAAATATAAGATTATTAGAAAAGGGGATAGGGTTTTAGATTTAGGTTGTGCGCCGGGTTCTTGGCTTTTATATATTTCTCAAAAAGTAGGAGAAAAGGGCAGAGTAATAGGCATTGATATTGGAGATATTAAAATAGCCCAAAAACCTAATATTTTATTTATTAAAAAAAGTATTTTTGATTTAAATAACCCGGATTTTAAAGGGAAATATCGGGTAGTGGTTTCTGATTTATCACCAAAAACCGCGGGAGTAAAATTCCTGGATGCGGGGAAAGCGTTGGAATTGGCGAAAATGGCATTTGAAATTGCTAAATCAGTTTTATTGCCTGGCGGAAATTTTATCTGTAAGATTTTCGAAGGAGAATCAAGCGGAGAATTATTTAAAGAAGTATCAAAATATTTTGAATTTACAAAAAGATTTAGACCGAAAGCCGTAATTAAAGAAAGTAAAGAATTTTATATTATCGGGAAGGGGTTTAAAAATAAAGATGAAGAATAAGAATTTTAAAAGAGAAACCAGCTGGCTTTTGGAGGAAAAATATGAGGGGGATTTAACTAAAGCCGCTAAAAAAGACATTGAAAGATTAAAAAAAGGGGAGCCAGTTGATTATTTAATTGGTTTCACTAGATTTTTAGGGTGCAAAATAGATTTATCGCAGAAACCTCTTATACCAAGATCAGAAACAGAGTATTGGGCGGAGAAAGCGATAGAAGAAATTAAACAAACCTCAAAAAAGAAGATTCATTGTCTCGACATCTTCGCCGGTTCGGGTTGTATTGGAGTAGCTGTTCTGAAAGATTGTCCTGAGTTTTGTCGAAGGGTTGATTTCGCCGAAATCGGTAAAAAATTTTTAAAACAAATTAAAATTAACCTAAAAATAAACGGAATAAATAAAAAAAGATATCGCATAATTCAATCTGACGTTTTTCAAAAAATAAAAGGGAAATATGATTATATTTTTGCCAATCCTCCCTACGTAGCCAAAGAGAGAAAAAATAAAGTTCAAAAATCAGTATTAGATTTTGAACCAAAGAAAGCCCTTTGGGGAGAAGGAAAGGGGCTTTTTTATATCAAAAAATTCTTAAAAGAAGCAAAATCGCATCTTAAAGATAATGGGGAAATTTATATGGAATTCGCTTCGTTACAAAAAAGAGAAATCAGAAAAATTTTAGAGGAGTATAATTACTCAAATTATCGATTTTTTAAAGACCAATATGGTAAATGGCGGTATTTGGTTGCTGAGCTAGATTAAATCTTTTTCCATTCGATAGGCATCCTCGCTATCTCCATAATAGTGTTTGATAACCTTGGTAATTTTAAAGCCTAAATTTTGAAAAAAAGATATAGCCCTTTTGTTGCCTGTCCTGATCTCGAGAGAGGCTTTTTTTTAATCCTTTTTTTTAAATCTGTTCAGTACAAAAATAACCAATTTTTTGCCAATGCCCAGTTTTCGGTACTTCTTACATATTGTCAAAGAGTCAAAATCAATCACCCCGGCTTTATTGTAGGCGATAATATAGCCGACTTTTTTGTCGGCTAATTGGGCAACAAGGAAATCGTTGGGGTGCTTCTTGGAGAGGCTTTCCAGCCTTCTTTTAGAATAAGCGCCTTGTGGGAAAGAGGCTTTTTCTATCTCGACAATTTTGTCAATATCTGAAGGCAAAAGAGGGATGTGTTTGGGTTCTTTGCTGAAAAACCTTACCTCTTTCTGCCAGGGGCTACCGAACCAAACATATTTTTTTCATCTTTATCAAACCAAAGAGGTAAAAGAGACAGATTTTCATTCTCATTTTTCAATAAAAGAAAATAGGGTTTAAACTCATAACCTTTATAAAATGCATATCTAAATTCCCAGGTATCAAAAAGATTTTTTGAGGACTGAATTCCTGCCAAAGTGTTTTACATCGTTCGATATCAGAAACAATTTCTACAATAAAAAAGGGACCACTCGATTTCGGCGATTCCTTTAAAGAAAAAGAAATTTTTCCTTTCAAAAAAAGGTTACTATCTGGAGGATCCTCGGCGTTTTTTTCAGAAGAAATTTTTTCTTCCATTTTTGCTTAACAATTCAATTATAACCATTCATTATTTTCTGTCAAGTAAAAAGCCTCTCTCTGTATTTACTGCTTGTTTTAAAAGCAAGTAAGAGGTATATTTAAACAATGCCTAAAAAAATCGAAAAAGCGCTTAAGAAACCCTTAGAGAAAACTGAGAGTGAGCGGGTGAAAAGAACAAAAATTAGGGTAATTGGGATTGGAGGAGGAGGAGGTTCAATTGTTTCTGAAATTGCTTCAAGGGTAAAACAGGCTAGTTTTTTGGTAGCCAATACTGATACCAAAGCCTTAAAAGGGGCTAACCGGAAAGCAATTCGCTTTCAATTTGGCGAGAACCTTACTCAGGGTTTAGGCACTGGAATGGATGCCGAATTGGCTGAAATTGCTGCTCAAAACGAGAAAGAAAGAATCAAAAAAATATTAGAAGGGCAAGACCTTCTTATTGTTATAGCTTGCCTGGGGGGAGGAGTTGGGTCAGGAGCTACCCCAGTTTTTGCTAAGATTTCTAAATCCCTAAGAAATCTTACTTATGGTATTTTTACTCTACCTTTTAAATTTGAAGGAGAAAAGAAAATGGAAATTGCCAGAAATTATTTGGAAAAAGCAAGAGGATATTTTAATGCTTTTTCTGTTCTTCCTAACGAAAGAATTTTCCAAATCGTTGATAAAAAAACTCCTTTAAAACAGGCCCTTTCAGCAATCAATAAAAGTTTAGCTGAGAGTTTAGGGGGTTTAATCGAGACCGTTTATCAGCCAGGCTTGATTAATATTGACTTCGCCGATTTAAAAACAATCCTTGAAGGTCAGGGTCGTTTGGCCTATTTAAATACAGTTAAAGTTCAAAAAAATGCGAATTCGGCCCAGGAAGCAATTGAAAAAGTTCTTAATAATCCTTTGTATCCTTATAGTGTTCGGGGAGCAAAAGGAGTGCTATTAAATATTGCCGGAGAGCGAGATCTGGAATTATCAGAAGTTAGTCAAATTTCAGAAACCATTCATGGTTTATTAAATAAAGAAGCAAAAATTATTTTCGGGATTTCTCAAAGTAAAAAATATTCTGAAATCATTAAAACTACTTTATTAGCCACTGGTTGTGTAACAAAAATATTCTCTAAAAAATCTAAAAAAAAGAAACCAAGACTACGACCCACCC
>CAZJYW010000006.1:0-17286 GCA_964550395.1 uncultured Candidatus Saccharibacteria bacterium | reverse complement strand
GCCATATTAAGTTAGCCAGTCCGGTTTCCCACATCTGGTTTTTACGGGGTGTGCCCTCAAGAATGGGAATGATTTTAGACATCCCGATGCAGCAATTGGAAAGGCTAATTTACTTCGCCGCTTACATTATCACTAACGTTAATGAATCGGCAAAGAAAAATATCTTAGAAGAGATTGAGAAAGAATACAAAAGAAAATTAAAAGTTAAAAATGAAAAGTTAAAAGTTAAAAAGGAGAAAGAAAGGTTACAGGGATTGAAGACGGCGAGAGATAGGGCCAGAGAAGAAGTTTTGGGCCTGAAACCCTTAAAGATTCTTTCGGAGGTTGAATATCACGAGCTTTCTTTGAAATGCGGGGAAGTTTTTGAAGCCGGAACCGGAGCGGAAACTCTAAGAAAAATTTGTGAAAAGATTGATTTGAAAAAGGAGACCCTAAATTTAAAAAAGGAAATAGAAAAAGCCAGCCCCTTAAATCGAAAAAAAATTTTAAGAAGATTAAAAATTTTTCAAGGGCTGCAAAAAGCCGGAATTCGACCGGAATGGATATTTTTAACTGTTTTGCCGGTTTTACCTCCTGATTTACGACCAATGGTTCAGTTAGATGGAGGAAGATATGCCTCTTCTGACTTAAATGACCTTTATCGGAGAGTAATTAACCGCAACAATCGATTAAAATATCTTTTGGAAATTAATGCCCCGGAAGTCATTGTTAGAAATGAAAAAAGAATGTTGCAAGAAGCGGTTGATGCTTTGATTGATAATGGGATGAGAAAGGGAACGATGACTCAAGCTACTACCGGCGGCAGACGCCTTTTGAAATCTTTAGCTGATATACTGAAAGGAAAGCAAGGCAGATTTCGTCAAAATCTTTTGGGGAAAAGAGTGGATTATTCTGGGAGGTCAGTGATTGTAGTCGGACCTGAGTTAAAACTGAATCAATGCGGGTTGCCTAAAAAAATGGCTCTGGAATTATTTAAACCATTTGTTATTAAAAAAATTTTGGACAAAGAACTATCTTATAATGTTAGAGGAGCTTCCAGGTTAATTGATGAAGAAACTGATGAGGTTTGGGAAAACTTGGAAGAAGTAGTTAAAGATAAACTGGTTTTATTGAACCGGGCTCCGACTTTACACCGACTTGGCATTCAAGCCTTCCAGCCAGTTTTAATTGAAGGAGAATCAATTAAAGTTCATCCTTTAATCTGCCGGGCCTTTAATGCTGATTTTGATGGAGACCAAATGGCCGTTCATTTACCCCTATCAGACGAGAGTCAAAAAGAAGCCAGAGAGTTAATGTTATCTAGTTTAAATCTTTTGAAACCAGCCACCGGGCTGCCAATTTGCAGCCCGACTCAAGACATTGTTTTAGGTTGCTATTGGATGACAGGAATTACTGAAGGGGCAAAAGGTGAAGGGAAGATTTTTGGAAGCCCAGAGGAAGCAATTCTGGCTTATGAATTAGGCAATATAGACCTTAGAGCGAAAATAAAAATAAGGTTTAAAAACGAATTTACCGGAGCACATAAAACTTTATGTGCTCGGTTTACCGAGACTTCTCTGGGAAGGTTCCTATTTAACGAGGCCTTGCCGGAAAATTTTCCTTTCCAAAACGAATGGATGGATTCTAAAAAACTGGAAAAATTAATTGCCCTAATTATTGCCGAATATGAAAACGAGACAGCTGCGGCCACTTTAGATAAAATTAAAGATTTAGGATTTGAGTATTCCACCCGCTCCGGTATTACCTGGGGGATTGATGATTTAATTGTTCCTCCAGAGAAACCAAAAATTATGGAAAGGGCTGAAAGAGAGGTCGAGCAGATTAAAGGGCATTTTAAAAAAGGCTTACTTTCTAAAGAAGAGGAGAAAGCTAAAATAATTGAGGTTTGGACCAGAGCAAAATCAGAAATTGAAAAATTGGTGCCTAAAACCTTAAAGGGAAGTCCGGTCTATTCTATTATTGAAGCTGGAGCCAGAGGTTCCTGGTCTCAACCAGTTCAAATGACCGGAATGAAGGGCTTGGTTATTAATCCCATGGGTCAAATCATTGAGTTGCCAGTAAAAAGTTCTTATAAAGAAGGATTTGACGTCCTGGAATATTTCATTTCTACTCACGGGGCAAGAAAGGGGACAGCCGATACCGCCTTGAGAACGGCGGCGGCCGGTTACTTAACTCGACGTTTAGCTGACGTTGCCCACGAGGTGGTGATAACTGAAGAAGATTGTGGAGACCAGGAAGGAATTGAAATGTACCTGGAAGATGCTGAGGAAATCGGCCAGAATTTTCTTTTTAAAATCGTGGGAAGAATAGCCCTGGAGGGGATTAGGAGAATTTGTAAAAAAGGGGAGATTATTGATTGGGAAAAAGCAGAGAAAATAATTGAAAAAGGAATTGACAAGGTCAGGGTCCGCTCGCCTTTAAGTTGTAAGTCAGCTCGAGGAATTTGTCAGAAGTGCTATGGTTGGGATTTAGGTCAAAATAAGCCAATTCGACTCGGGGAGGCGGTGGGAATTGTAGCCGCTCAGGCCATTGGTGAACCAGGGACCCAATTAACATTGAAAACTTTTCATACCGGAGGGGTAGCTGGCGGTGGCGACATCACTTTCGGTCTGCCCAGAGTCCAAGAAATTTTTGAAGTTCGTCTCCCGGGAGGGAAAGCGGAAATTTCTCAAGTTGAAGGAAAAGTTTTAGAAGTAACCCCGGAAAGAATAATAAAGATAAAAACCAAAGCCAATCCGTCAGCTGGCGGACAAAAATCTAAAATTGTTGAATATAAAATTCCTGAAAGGGCAGCAATTTGGGCAAAACCAGCTGATACCATTAAGAAAGGCCAATCTCTTTGTGAAGGAAGCCTAGACTTAAAAGAGCTGTTCCAATTAACTGGCGAGAAACCCACCCAGCGTTATATTGTTAAAGAAATTCAAAAAATTTATGTTTCTCAAGGAGTGGCTATTCATGACAAGCATGTTGAGGTAATCTGTCGCCAGATGTTTTCTCGCTTGCGCATTAAAGATCCCGGGGATTCTCTATTTTCTTCCGGAGAAATTGTAGAGAAAGCAAGATTTTTAGAAGAAACCGCTTGGCTTAAAAAGGAAAAGCGAAAACCCTGTAAAGAAACCCCGATTTTGCTGGGAATTTCGAGGGTGGCCCTGACCACTGATTCCTTTCTGTCGGCCGCTTCTTTTCAGGAAACCTCTCGAGTTTTGATTAGGGCAGCAATTGTGGGGAAAGAAGATAAACTAAGAGGTTTGAAAGAGAATGTAATGATTGGAAAATTAATACCGGCCGGAACGGGCTTCAAGAAATAGAAGTCTTCGGGCACCCGAGTCGCAACGAAGAGTAAAGAAGAAATTTATCTCTTCGACTAGATTGCCTCGGGTGACACGCAGTCAGCTTTAGAGGTAGAATTAAATTCATTCTCAGCTGCTGCTATTTCTCGCCGAGCCTTACTGGTCTTAAAAGAAAATTCAAAGACCTTCTTGGGCTCGGCTGCGAAGTGTCTCCCTCGGCAACTACCCTCAGACCAAATCATTAATACCGGCCGGAACGGGCTTCAAGAAATAGAAGAGGGATGCTATAATAGAGCTGTGGCTAAAAAGAAAAGACCTAAAAAAAATAAAAAAAACATTGAAAAGTGGAAGAAAAAAACTTCTCTGTTTACTTTGCCTAAAGAAAGCAAACGAAAGATTTGGGGGATTTTAATATTTATCTTGGCGATGATTGTGGCTTTGGGCTTTTTTGATTTGGCTGGAGCAGCAGGAAAAGTAATCTTAACTTTCCTCAGTTTTTTAATTGGCAGAGCAGTTTTTCTTTTGCCTTTAATCCTGGTTTTAGGAGGATTAGTTTTTTTAATTACTCCCTACCAGAAATTTTCAGGCGGGGTAACTTTGGCAATTTTTCTCTTAGTTTTAGGAACTGCTGGCATTCTGGAAAGCGTCGCTCCCGGTTCAAAGCTGGGAGGATATTTTGGGTATACTGCCGGACCCTTATTGGGACTTTTTGGATTTTGGGTAACTCAAATTATTTTTGGAGGAGTAGTAGTGGCTGGAGGGCTGATTTTCTGGTATCTGTTAAAACGGCCGGTTTCGAAGGAAGCCAAGGAGGAGAAAAAACCCTCCTTTGCTAAAGCTCCGGAGGGTAAACCTTCCCTTATTCGAAAAATTTTTGCTCCTAAATTCAAGGTTAAAGAAATTGAATCCCCCACCACTTTTGAAAAGGAAGCTAAAATTAGTAAAGAGCTGCCTCTGGAATTAAAAACTAAAGCAGTCCCCTCATTATCATCAAAAGTGGTGGGGGGGGGCGAGTATCAACCCCCGTCTTTAGATTTGTTGGAAGCCGAGAAAGGGATGCCTTCGGCCGGTGATACCAGAATAAACTCAGCAATCATTAAAAAAACTTTGGAAAATTTTGATATTCCGGTGGAGATGTCAGAAATAAATATTGGCCCGACCGTTACTCAATATACTCTCAAACCAGCTGAAGGAATAAAATTATCAAAAATTACTACTCTCTCCAACGACCTATCTTTAGCCCTCGCTGCTCACCCAATTAGAATCGAAGCTCCCATCCCGGGAAAATCTTTGGTCGGGATTGAAGTGCCCAATAAAGTTAGAGCTCAGGTTAGATTAAGAGATTTAATTTCCAATCCCGATTTTCAAAACTCAATTTCTAATTTAACTGTTGTTTTGGGAAGGGATGTTTCTGGCAGGTCTCTTTATGCCGACTTGTCTAAAATGCCCCATCTCTTAGTGGCTGGCTCCACCGGTACGGGTAAGACCATTTTTTTAAACAGTTTAATTTTATCACTTCTTTATCAGAATGGACCGGGAATCTTAAGATTTATTTTTGTTGACCCAAAGAGAGTTGAATTTTCAGTTTACAACGGTCTTCCCCATCTTTTAACTCCCGTAATTTTTGATGCTCAAAAAACAGTTAATGCCTTACATTGGTTAACTTCGGAAATGGAAAGAAGATTCGATGTTTTATCGGCAGAAAAAGCCAGAGACATTGGCAGCTACAATGAAATAGTATTGAGGAACGGGGGAACACCTCTGCCTTTTATCGTTTTAATTATTGATGAATTAGCCGATTTAATGGCGGCCCGGGGTCGGGAAGTGGAGGTAGGAATTGTCAGATTAGCCCAGATGGCCAGAGCTGTGGGTATTCATTTGGTAGTAGCTACCCAAAGGCCATCAGTAGAAGTAATTACTGGCTTAATCAAAGCCAACATCACTTCCCGGGTTACTTTTCAGGTGGCTTCTCAGGTTGATTCAAGAACAGTTTTAGATATGGCCGGAGCAGAAAAACTTTTGGGCTTAGGAGACATGCTTTTTGTCTCAGCCGAGATTGCTAAACCCAGAAGAATCCAGGGAGCTTATGTTTCAGAAAGGGAAGTGAAAAAAGTTATCAACGATATTAAGTCAAAGTCCCCGAAGGAAAGTGAACTTCCTACGGGGCAGGCAGAAATTGAAACAAATCAATTTGCTGAAGATTTGGAAAAAACATTGGAGGCGCCAGAAGCTGAATTAGAAAGTTTTTATGGCGGGGAAGATCCTTTATATGAAGAAGCCAAAAGAGTAGTAATTCAAGCCAGAAAAGCCTCGGCCTCTCTTTTACAAAGAAGGTTAAGGCTTGGCTATGCCAGAGCCGCCAGATTGATTGATACGTTAGAAGAAAAAGGAGTAGTTGGACCAGGGGAGGGAGCTAAACCAAGAGAAATTCTAATTAAAACTGAAGAAGAGAATAAAGACAACGAAGATTGGAAAAAAATTTGATAGCGGACCGACCTCTGTCTAGCTTAAAAATTTTTTGATATTATAGAAATATGGCAAAGAAGAAACAAAAAAATCCGCCAGCCGGCGGAGAAACCAGAGATTTAGAGGAAGCAGTGGAGACAATTAAACAACGGTTTGGCGAGGGGGCAATTATGAAATTGAAAGAAGTGAGGGCAGCCGATGTCGATGTAATCCCAACGGGTTCAATTTCTTTGGATAAAGCTCTGGGAGTGGGCGGAATGCCCCGGGGCAGGGTGATTGAAATTTTTGGCCCTGAGGGCTCTGGCAAAACCACTGTTTCTTTACATATTTTAGCTGAGGCCCAAAAACAAGGAGGGGTGGGCGCTTTTATTGACGCTGAACACGCCTTAGACCCCGATTGGGCAAAGAGAATCGGCGTAGACATGGACAACCTCTTAATTTCTCAGCCGGATTCGGGAGAACAGGCCTTGCAGATTGTCGAAGCTTTAGTTCTTTCAGGTGAAGTAGATGTGATTGTAGTTGATTCAGTAGCTGCCCTAACTCCCCGGGCTGAAATTGC
The DNA here is from genome assembly GCA_964550395.1 of uncultured Candidatus Saccharibacteria bacterium. Lineage (GTDB taxonomy): Bacteria > Patescibacteriota > Minisyncoccia > Minisyncoccales > CAZJYW01 > CAZJYW01. The sequence goes on along the minus strand of CAZJYW010000006.1, from coordinate 10,971 downwards.
TGGTGAAATGGGTGAATTTCAAATTGGCCTTCAAGCCAGATTAATGAGCCAGGCTCTGAGAAAGCTCTCAGGGATTATTGCAAAAACCAAAACCGTCCTGATTTTTTTAAATCAAACCCGAATGAAAATTGGAGTGATGTGGGGGAATCCCGAGACCACTCCTGGAGGCTTAGCTCTAAAATTTTATTCTTCAGTCAGAGTTGATTTAAGAAGAATTGCCCAGATTAAGCATGGGGAGGAAATTATTGGTAATCGAATCAAAGCCAAAATTGTTAAAAATAAAGTGGCCGCTCCTTTCAAGACCACTGAATTTGATATTTATTATAATGAAGGGATTTCTAGATTGGCGGATACGGTTAATACTGGGTTGAGATACGGAGTGATTAAGAAATCTGGTTCCTGGCTTCAATATGAAAATACAAAACTTGGCCAGGGGATGGAGGCGGCTAAAACTTTTTTAAGAGAGAATCCCAAATTGGCCAAGGAAATCAAAGAAGCAATATTAAAACAATCCTAACTGTCTTGCTCTTTTAATTGCCTTAGCTAACTGCCTTTGATGTTTAGAGCAGAGCTTAGTTTTCTTTTTACCTCTAATTTTCTTTGAGCCAGATACAAATTTCCGGAGAAGCTCCGTATTTTTAAAATCAATTTCTTTAATATTTTTCGTACAAAAAAAACAACTCATTTTAATGAAAATTATAAATTGGGTAAATGATTACCCTTTTTTATATTTTTTATTTTCTCTAACGGCTGTAAATTTTTCAAAGCCCAGCATTTTTTAAATTCCAAATCATCTGGAGAAGTAAAATTGAATAAACTTCTTGGTTTTAAGTGATCAACTGCCCAATAGCTTCCATAATTATTCCAATTCATTTTGCCGTCAAACTGCTTTTCCAAATGTTCCATAAGGTCTTCTAAAGTATAACTAACTAAAGTCTTCCACGTTTGCTTACCTTTCCCATTCTTTAAAGCTCTCGAGATAGCTGAACCCATGTTCTCATTTAGACGATATTTTGGGTCTGTTCTTCTTTTATATTTTCGCCATTCTCCCCTCCACCGTAATAGCCTTTCTTTATTTTTTTGATTATATTTTCTAATCTGCTGTTGTCTTTTTCTTTTGTTCTTTTGATACCAAATCTTATGATATGATTTCATTCTCTCTTTTATCTTTTCTTTGTTCCTTTTCTTTGTCTTTATAAACCATAGTTCTTATAATCAATCCTTTTGGGCAGTGAGCATTTAAAAATATAATACAAAAACTCACTTATCTATTATTTCATTATAAGCTTTTTAAGGTTTTTTATCAACTCAAAACGGGATATTCTTCACATTAATCTCCTCTCCTTCGTTTTCTTCAATAATAGGAATTTCTTCTGGGGGGTTTTTTGCCTTTTCTTCCTGAACTTCGGGAGTAATTTGACCTGTTCTAGGCCCTAACTGTAATCTCTCAGTAATAATTTCTGTTCGAAAACGATTATTTCCGGATGAATCTTGCCAACTTCTAGTTTGAAGCCTTCCTTCAATTAGAATCATCGAACCCTTTTTTAGATATTGTTGGGAGATTTCGGCGTTTCTTCCGAAGGCAACAACATTGTGAAACTCGGTTTTCTTTTGTTTCTCCCTGTTTTTGTTATAGAAAAATCTATTAGTAGCAACACCAAAATTAGCTACCAATTGACCCGATGGCAAGGTTCTAATATCTGGGTCGCGGGTAAGATTTCCTAAAATAATAGCTTTATTTAAATTCATTGTTCACCCAGTATTTCTTCTAATTTTTTCTCAATTTCTTTTAATTCGACCTTTCCCCCCGCCACTTTTTTTTCAGGAGTAGTGGGTTTTCCCTCAGCCATCCTTTTTCTAAAAGTGGTGAGGGGTTTGCTTCGGGGTTTATTTAAAATTATATAGCGAAGAACCTGACCTTCTGACTTCAGTTTTTTTTCAAGACTTTCCAGCTTTTCTGGACTAAGATGAAAATTTAAAGTGGCTAAGTAAGCCATTTTTTTTCTCGCCGGTGTCTTTACTTCGTCCAAGGTCCCTCCTGCCTCTTGAATTAAGGAGATTATTTTTTCTTGAAGGAAAAACACCTCTTTTTCTGAAAGGTCAGGAGAAATTAAATAAGTAAGTTCGTAGTGCTTCATATTTAAATCCTAAATTCTATTACATCGCCATCTTCGACAACGTATTCTTTCCCCACTGTCCTAATCCATCCTAATTCTCTAGCTTTAGGCCAGGATTGGGCTTCAACTAATTTCTGCCAATTGATTACTTCGGCTCTAATAAATTTTTCTTCAAAGTCAGAATGAACAATGCCGCCGGCCTGAGGAGCCTTGGAGTTTTTAACTATCGTCCAGGCTCGAGTCTCTTTACCACCAGCCACAGTATAAAAAGTAATCAAGTTAAGGATATTGTAACAGGCAATAATTAATTGCGCAATCTGAGATTTAAATTCCAACTCTCTGGCTTCAATTTCTGATAATTCTGATATTTCATCCTCATCCTTCAAATTTATCTCCAAATGTTTAAGACCCGACATTAAACATTTACTGGCGTTGGTATTTAAAAGGAAAATCATAGGTTTTTGAGTTAAAAATTGATATTCTTTAGTTTCTACCTTCTCTTCGTCGGTTAAATCGATTTCGGCAATTAATTTTCCTTGAGACACAGTCTCTTTAATTTTTTTTACCGTAGCACATAAGTCTTTTTTATGTGCTCGGTTTAATGCTTTTTTGTCTTTTTTGGTGTCCTTTTCTATTTTTAAAAGCAGTCCTTCCAAGGTTTCCAAATCCTTCATTAAGAGCTCAGTGTTCACAATCTCAATTTCCCTTTCGGGATTAATTTCTCCTAAAACATTTTCAACATTCGGGTCTTCAAAGGCTCTGGCTACTTCCAAAACAGCATCACAATTTCTAATCTGAGCTAAAAACTGATTCCCGAGACCTTCTCCTTTGTGGGCACCTTTAACTAAACCAGCGATATCAACAAATTCAATTATAGTGGGAGTTATTTTTTCAGGTCGAATTACCTCAGCAATCTTTTCTAATCTTTGGTCAGGAACCTGAACTACTCCCACATTAGGATGAATGGTGGTAAAAGGGTAGGCGGCAATATCAACTTTAATTTTAGTCAGGGTCTTAAATAAAGTTGATTTCCCAACATTGGGAAGACCAACGATACCTACTGAAAAGCTCATAAAAATATGATATAATAATTTTGTATGAAAATCAACCCTAATATTTTTCGTGCCTACGATATTCGGGGAATTTATCCCCAAGATTTGAACGAGGAAGGAGCTTTTAAAATTGCTAAAGCTTTTGGTGATTTATATCCAAAAGCCAAAAAAATAGTTATTGCTCGTGACCCTCGATTAAGTTCCCCCTCTTTGGCCAAGGAAGCTTCCAGGGCTTTAATTGAAGGCGGTAAAGAAGTAATTGATATTGGCATAGCCCCGGACCCTTTGTTTTATTTTTCAATTTTCCATTATCATTTCGACGGTGGGATTATGGTAAGCGGTTCTCATAACCCAAAAGAATACAACGGTTTAACTCTTCATATCCGAAAGCCGGACAAAGAAATTTCAGAAGATGTCATTAAGGAAGATTTAGAAAAGATAAAAAAGTTAGTTCTCAAAAATAAAAGACCCAAAATATCTCTCCCAAAAGGCAAGATTACCATTTTTAACCCCTCTCGGGATTACATAGATTATGTCACCAGTAAAATTAACTTAAAAAAACCATTAAAAATTATTATTGACCCTGGCAACGGTGCCGCCGGATTTTTACCAGAAGAAATTTTCAAAAAAATGGGCTGCCGGGTAAAAACGATTTATGGCGCATTTGACGGCAATTTCCCTCATCATTTACCGGACCCTTATGAAGAAGAAAATATTCAAGACATTAAAAAAGAGGTTTTAAAAGAAAAAGCTGATTTAGGATTTGCTTTTGATGGCGATGGAGATAGAGTTGCCGTAGTTGATAATCAGGGAAGACGGGTGGAAGGCGATTTCTGCCTTTTAATTTTTGCCTGGCAAGCTCTTCAAAAGAAAAAAGGCCCAATTGCTCACGACATGAGGGTTTCTAAAGCTTTTTTAGATGAGATGAAAAAACAGGGAGTAAAAACTTATTTTTCTGTTTCTCACCATAATGCGGTTATTAATAAAATTTTAGAAACTAATGCTGTTTTCGGAGGCGAAGTTACTCTTCATTTTTACTTTCCCCTCAGTTATTATCTCTACGACGATGCTATTTTCGCCGCTCTTAAATTAGCAGAAATCGCCTCTCAAAAAGAAGATTTCGCTAAATATATTAATGAGCTGCCTCGTTATTGTACCAGTCCGGAAGTATTTATTGATTCAACGGATGAAGAAAAATTTAAAATTATTAAAAACCTGCAGAAACATCTCAAGGAAAATAATTACGATTTTATAGATGTTGACGGAGCCAGAATTAATTTTCCCAATGGTTGGGCTTTAGCTCGAGCGGCAAATACAACTCCAATTATAAAATGCCGCTTTGAGGGCGACACTAAAAAGGATTTAATCGAGGTAGAGAAAAAGGCTTTGGAAATTTTTAAGAAAGTCGGTATCCCGGTAACGGAAAAAACCTATCAGGAATTGGGTCTTAAATGAGGCCCATTTTTTTCTTGGTTTCTTCCAGGGTTAATTTGGCAATAGTTTTTGCTCTCTTGGCTCCGGTATTTAAAATTTCTTTAACATAAACTTCTCTGGAGAGAAGTTCTTTTCTTTTCCGCCGAAAAGGCTCCAGAGAATTTATCAGAAGTTTAGTGAGTGAGCGCTTAAATTCTTCATAGCCCATTCCTTTAAAATTTTTTTCCAATTCCTTGATAGATTTCCCACTAAATAGAGAATAAATCGTTAAAAGATTAGAAATCCCCGGTTTTTTGATTGGGTCATATTTTACTACTTTTCCTGGGTCGGTTACCGCTGCCATTATTTTTTTCTTGATTTCTTCAGGCTCCTCAAACAATTCAAGACAACCCCGCGGGTTATCGGTTTTTGACATTTTTTTCTTTGGATTTTGCAAAGACATAATTTTAGCTCCGGTTTTTGGCAACAAAGCTTTGGGTTCTTTGAAGGTTTGGCCAAATTTTTGATTAAATTTTCTAGCAATAGTTCTGGCTAATTCAACGTGTTGCTGTTGGTCTTTCCCTACCGGCACCAAATCCGTTTGATAAAGTAAAATGTCAGCGGCCATTAGAGTCGGATAGTTCAAAAGCCCGGCGTTAACGTCCTTGGGATATTTTTTAATTTTTTCTTTATATTGGGTCATTCTTTGGAGTTCTCCGATTGGAGTAATTGTCCCTAACAACCAAGCAAGTTCGGCATGGGCTTCAACCTGAGATTGGACAAAAAAGATGCATTTTTCAGGATTTAGACCCGAAGCCAAATAAGCAGTAGCCATTTCAAAAATATTCTTTTTTAATTCTTTGGATAGGTAGGGAGTGGTGATGGCATGGAGGTCCACAATACAAAAAACGCAATCGGCTTTTTCTTGAAGCAAAAGCCATTGCCGAATAGCTCCTAAATAGTTCCCGATATGAAGTTCTCCAGTTGGTCGAATGCCACTAAAAATACGCATATTTTAGACCTCTATCACTACTGGTAATATTATTGGTCTTCTTTGGGTTTTGGTATATAAGAATTGACCAATTTTATTTCTGATTTCGTCCTTGATATAGCTCCAATTTACTGCTCCCCCCGAGCCAGCTGCCCGGTTAACAATTTCAATTACTTTTTTCCGGGTCTGGGCTAACAATTCTTTTGATTCTCTCAAATAGACAAATCCTCTTGATATTATATCGGGAGAACCCTTAACTTGACCAGTTTGTTTGTCAACTATGACCACAATCACAAACATTCCATCTCGGGCCAGCATTTGCCTGTCCCTTAAAACTACTTCTCCCACATCGCCAATTCCCAAACCATCAACCATCACGTAATTTGAAGGGACAGTTTTCTTTTCAACCAGAATTCTTTTTTGATTTAAATTAATAACTTGGCCATTTTCAGCTATGACAATATTTTTTTCCGGAACCCCAGCTTCTCGAGCTAATTCAGCATGGGAAACTAACATTGAATACTGACCATGGATTGGTAAAAAGAATTTCGGTTTCATAATTTTAATCATTTCTTTCAGTTCCTCTTGCTGGGCATGGCCTCCGGCATGAATATCCATCATTTTGTAATGGAAAACTTTGGTTTTTTGGCGTAAAATATCGTCTTTTAACGTTTGGACAGTTCTTTCATTTCCGGGAATAACCGAGGAAGAAAGGATAACGTCATCTCCTTTTTTTAGACGAATGAAAGGGTGTTCTTTATTGGCAATTCTCATTAGAATAGCCGAGCCTTCTCCCTGGGCTCCGGTACATAAAATAGTTATTCGGGAGTCGGGATAATTTGAAATCTCTTTTGCCTTAATTATGGTTCCTTTTTTTGATTTGATATAGCCCAAAACCTTGGCGAGCTCGGTATTGGTTTTCATTGAGTATCCTTCAATTGCTACTTTCCTTTGGTATTTTTCTGATAAGGTAATAATTTGCTGGATTCGATTGATAAGCGAGGAAAAGGTAGCAGCAATGATTCTGCCAGTAGACCTTTGAAAAATTTCTTCTAAATTTTTCTCAATTGTCTTTTCAGAAAGAGAGTGGCCCTCTTCTTCAGCTCCAGTTGAGTCGGAAAGTAAAAGCAAAATTTTTCTTTTAGAGAAATCTTTAAGTTTTTCAAAATCAGTTGGCAAATCATTTACTGGATTTGGGTCAAACTTAAAATCAGAAGTATGGATAATGTTACCTACCGGGGTTTCAATAAATAATCCTAAGTTATCAGGGATATTGTGGTTTTGCTTAAAGAATTCAATTCTAAAAGGACCCAATTTGATTTTGGAACCATTTTTAACTTCGGTGATATCTAATTTTGGCTGAGAAGTAAAATCTTCCTGTCTTTTTAAAATAATTCCTCGAGTTAAAGGGGAGGCAAAAATCTCTAAATTGGGGCGCCAGATTTTTCCAATTAGATAGGGTATGGCTCCAATGTGGTCATAATGACCATGAGTAAAAACTATCCCCAAAATATTTTTTTGTTTTCCTCTAAGATAGTTAATGTTTGGGACAATAAAATCAATTCCTGGCATGTCTTCTTCGGGCATACGAAATCCCATATCAATAATCAAAATCTTCCTTTCATACTCAAGGAGCATCATATTTCTTCCTACCTCGCCTAAACCGCCGAGGGGAACAATTTTGAGACTTTGCTGTTTTTCCATGTGCGGACGGTGGGACTCGAACCCACAAGCCTTGCGGCATACGGCCCTGAACCGTACGCGTCTTCCAGTTTCGCCACGTCCGCCAGAAACTTAATAGAGACCGGGGTTTTTTGTCACTTTTTAAATACCCCGGTTTTTTTAATCAGAGTTTTGTTTCGGAAAATCCAATTATGGAGCCCTTTAACTCCTTCTTTTGGAGAAATTTTGGGTGACCAACCAAGCTCTTTTTTGGCTTGGTTAATGTCTGAAATATAAACTTTTTGGTCGCCCTGCCGCCAAGGGCCGAAGGAGTAATTGAATTTTTTACCGGCTAACTTCTCCAGTATAGAAAATAACTCCCAAATGGAAAGAGAGAAATTAGGTCCTCCGCCGATATGATAGGCTTTTCCCCGAGTTTTTTTAATATTTTTAAAAGTTAGGTCAAAGGCTCTTATTAAATCGTCTACGTAGAGAACATCTCTAACTTGTTTTCCGTCGCCATAAATGGTTACTGGTTTTCTGAACAGTAAAGAGTTACAAAACCAGGCTAACCATCCCTGTTCTTCAATCCCAAACTGATGGGGTCCATAAATTCCCGATTGTCGAAAGACAACCGTATTTAAACCAAAAATCCTCGCGTAGTCAACGGTGTATTGGTCGCCGCAACCTTTTGAATTTCCATAGGGACCGTGGAAATCGAGAGGATAATTTTCGGAAATACCTCTGATGTTTTTGTAATCATATCTTTTCTCTTTCTCTACTACCGGAATATCGGTCATCTCCCCGTAAACTTTATTTGTACTGGAATAAACTAAGCTGGCTTTAGGAGCTTCTTTTCTCAAGGCTTCCAAAACATTAAAAGTTCCCAGGGCATTTATTTCAAAGTCTTCTCTGGGATTGGTTACTGAGGTCACCATCGTTGTTTGCGCCGCGAGGTGGCAGATTAAATTTGGTTTATATTTTTTAAAGGTTTTTAAGAGCTTTTTATCATTTCTAATGTCTCCTTTTATAAAGATAAACTTGCCCTTTTGTTTTTTTAGCCATTTTAAATTTTCTTTAGCCCCGACCCGCGATAAATTATCGAAAACAACCGCTTTATATCCCTTTTTTAGATAGTGGGCGACAACATTAGTCCCGATGAACCCCGCTCCGCCGGTAATCAAAATAGTCCTTGGCATATTTTTAGATATTAGCAATATAACTTTTAATCTTTGAACCAAATTGAGGATGTTTTAAGGAAAGATAAATGTTTGTTTTTAAATAAGCCAATTTGTTTCCGCATTCTAACCATTTTCCTTCGAATTCATAGCCGTAAACTTCTTTGCCGTCATTTATCATGTCTTCAAAGGTATCAGCTAAAATTATCTCTCCATTTTTGCCGGCCTTTCTTTTCTCAAGGTAATCAAAAACTTGCGGGGTCAAAATATATTTTCCGACAATCGCTAAATTAGAAGGCGCTTTTTGCATTGAGGGTTTTTCAATAATATTTTTAATTTTGTAAACTCTACCCCTGATTTTTTCTACCGCCGCTATGCCATAGAAAGGAAGACTTTCTCTTGGCAATCTGTAGAGAGCAAGCACTGGCTTTCGATATTTTTGAAATACTTTAATTAACTGCAAAATAGCAGGGGTTCTCGAATCGACGATATCATCAGCAAATAGAACGGCCGAAGGTCCCCCCTTGATTAATCGCTTCGCTTGTAAAACAGCATGGCCATCGCCCAATGGTTTTTTTTGAAAAACATAAGAAAAGGAGACATTCTTGGTAATTTTTTCCAAGTTTTTAAGTTCACCTAAAAGATGATTCTTTTTTCTCATTTTTAAAACTTCTTCAAGTTCCGGTGTTTTTTTTAGATATTTTTTAAAGTACTTCGGAATTTCTTTTTTATCAGGTCGATTGATAAAAATAATTTCTTCGATGCCTGAAGCTTGAGCTTCTTCAACAATATATTGGATAACTGGCTTATCCGCTAAGGGCCAGAGTTCCTTTGGCAAAACCTTGCTTAATGGTAAAAATCTTGTCCCCAGGCCGGCGATGGGAATAATGGCTTTTTTAATTTTAGTCATTTTAAAAAATCTAAATTTTCAGGTTTTGATTCCAGGGGTTTTTTGATGCGTATCCTCGGGACCTTAGCATAATTTTTATTTTTAATCCAGCCTGATTTTGTATAAAAATAGCCAGCACCTTTCATTTTTTCTAATTCTTCGTAAATATTTTTATTTTTTACAGAAACCCAATTGGCAATTTTCAACTCTTTTTTAAGGGGATTAATAATTATAGCGGCGTATTTTGGAGGGAATATTACGCATTCCCCCTTTTTTGCCTCAACAGTAAAAACATTTTCAATAATTTTTCCTTTTGCTTTTTGCATTAAGAAAATTGCCTTTCCTTTGAGCACAATATATAATTCTTGGAACTTTTTTGAGTTTCTATTGCCTTTAGTTCTTACGAATTCTTCGCCCAGCATTTTTGGCGGAATTACAGTGATATCATATCTTAAACCATTTCTTTTCTTCACTCCTCGATATATATAATAAACTTCGAGATTAGGAGGAGTTTTGGCCCATTTCTGGTCATAAAGAACACTTTTCATTTCATTTAAATGTCTTATCTGGGGTTTAATTTGTTTTATCGCCATGCTCTTTTTGTTTTAATATACCAATTTTCTATACCACTAAATCTTTTTGAGGGACTGGTAACTATTTTAGCATCTACCCCTTTAATTTCTTTTGAAACTAAATAAAGATAATCTGGATTGTATAAAAATAGGGCTGGGACGTCATCAATTAAAAGTTCTTGGAATTCTTCTAATTTTTCTTTTCTAACTTCTTCATCTAGTGATTGGCGGACATCTTCTAACAGTTTATCACATTTTTTATTTTCATACATTGCTAAATTTAAACCAGGGTCTTTTTTTTGAAGAGAAGACCAGAAAGGAAAGGGGTCAGGGATAGCCCCTAAAACTTCACCGAATAAAAGAGCTTCATAATTCCTGGGCTTAATAATTTCTCTTTCTAAAGTGGAGATATCAAAGGTTTTAATTTCCACCTCTGCTCCAAGATTTTCCCACTGGGACTGCAAAAGGGAGGCTACCTCAATTAATATGGGTTGGTCAACGGTGGTTAAAGAGAACTTTAAAGGGATTGTCTCTTCGGGAGGTTCAAAACAAATTTCATTTAATTTTGCCCTGGTAAGTATTTTAACATCGCCCGTTCCTTTTTCTAATTCGGCAGGCACCAAAATATCGGCTCGATATTTTTCCTGGAATCTAATTACCGCCGCCTTTGTTTTTGAGCCAAAATAACCTGTTACTTCTCCTTCAGGATAAACTTCCGGGTCTTTAGCCAAACATTTTTGCAATTCTTTTACTTCATTACCTTGAGAACCAGTAGTGAGGTTGCTTTTAAATTGAAAAGCCGGCTCCTTTTTAACAATTTTTACTCTTTTGCCGTTTTCAGCCTCAACAAAACCGGCATTAATTAATTGCAGCTTGGCCTCTTCGGGATTAAATTCATAAACCTTGGAAGGTTTTTCAAATCCGTAAATTTCTGGCAGAATAGGGGAGTTAACCACTTTACCCCTCCCCCCCAAAACTTCTTTTAGAATTTCTTCTTTATCCGTTCCGTAATTTAAGGCAAGCCTTACTTTTTTTTCAGATAGCACTTTTGAATTTCCTGGATTAAAAAATACGGCAAAATATCTGGGCAGAGAAAG
>CAZJYW010000005.1:17815-27766 GCA_964550395.1 uncultured Candidatus Saccharibacteria bacterium | reverse complement strand
TCTTTGTAAATTTCGATAACTTTCTGGACTAAGGGAATTAAAAAACCTGGACCTACCCCTAAAACTTTACCATAACGAATAGCCCTTCTTAAAATCCTTCGTAAAACATATCCTCTTTCAACATTTGAAGGAAAAATTTCCTCAGCTATTAAAAAAACAGCTCCCTTAATGTGGTCAGCAACAACTCTCTTGGCTTTTTTGTTCTGACCTGAAATGTTTTCCATAATCGGCAAGAACAAATCGGTTTCATAAACTGAAGGTTTCTCCTGACAAATCATAGCTAATCTTTCCATGCCCATTCCCGTATCCACCCCTTTTTGTTTTAAAGGTATAAGTTTTTTATTTCTGTCTTGGTGATATTCATTAAAAACCAGGTTCCACACCTCAACTCCATTTAAATAAATCTCAGTATTCGGGCCGCAAGGTCCTTCCTCACCAGTCGGTCCCCAGAAGTTGTCGGCTCTTCCATATTTTTTAATTTTCTCATCCGGAATACCTATTTTTTTCCAAATCTCAGCAGATTCTTTATCCTCCGGAGTGTCTTTATCGCCTTCAAAAATTGTAAAAATAGCGTCTTTTAACGGTAATTTAAGTCCTTTAAAAAGAAACTCGTAAGCTAATTTTATTGTTTCTTCCTTAAAGTATCCACCGAAAGAAAAATTTCCCAGCATTTCAATAAAAGTAAGGTGGCTTTCATCACCAACTTCATCAATATCAGAAGTTCTGAAGCATTTCTGACAGGAGGCAACATTCAAACCGTAAGGAGAACTTTCGCCAAGATAGTATGGTTTAAATTGCTGCATTCCAGCCGAGGTTAAAAGAACACTGGGGTCAGTGGGAATGAGTGAAGAGGAAGGCACTACTTTGTGCCCTTTTTTTCTAAAAAAATCTAAAAAACTTTTTCGAAGATTTGAAGAGACCATATCTAATTTAATTATACCAAAAATTTAGAAGCTGAAAATTATTTAATGATTCCCCCTCCCAAAACCTCTTGGCCTCGATAAAATACGACTGACTGACCGGGAGTGATTGCTCTTTGAAGCCGATTAAATTTTAGAATACAGGTTTTAGGAGTTAGGGTTTTAATGATTGTAGCTGAATTAGCTGGATGTAAATATCTAATTTTAGCTTTAATTTTTAAGGGTAATTTCGGTGCCTTTCTTGAAACCCAGTTTACTTTTTCAGCAATTAATTCTTTTTTATATAATTCTTTTTCATTATCAGCAACAATCAAAGTATTATTTTTAAAATCTGATTTCAAAACATAATATGGAAGGGCCCCGGGAACCTTGATTGCTTTTCTCTGGCCAATGGTATACAAAGGTAAACCTTGATGCTGGCCAATTCTTTTTCCCGAGGCATTTAAAATTGGCCCTGGCTTTAATTTTAAATATTTTTTAAAAAAATCTTGGTATTTCCCTTTCAAAAAACAAATGTCTCTTGATTCTGGCCTCACCAAATTAGCTATTTCAAAATCTTTAGCTAATTTCTTTACTTTTGTTTTAGTATAATTTCCAACGGGAAATAAAATTTTTTTAAGCTGCGACTGCTTTAAATTATACAAAAAATAACTTTGGTCCTTCTCTTTGTCCTTTGCCGTTAATAATTTTGCACCAGAGCTCTCAATAAATTGAGAGCTCGGCCGAGCACCAAGCTTTGCTTTGGTGCTCTGGTTTTTAATTCGGGCGTAATGACCGGTAGCAACGAAATCTACGCCCAAAGCTAAGGCTTTTTTTAAAAAAAATCCAAATTTTATTTCTTTATTACACTTAACGCAGGGGTTGGGAGTTCTACCTCTCTGATATTCTGCCAAAAAATAATCAACTACTTTTTTCTTAAATTCTTTAGACAAATCAAAAACTAAAAAAGGAATGCCGAGTTTTAAGGTAATTTTTTTTACAGTTTTTTGAGCTGTATCACTAAAGTTTCTTTCTGGCCAAAACTTCATCAAGCAGCCAATAACATTAAAGCCCTGCTTCTTTAGCAGGGCAGCAGCGACCGAAGAATCAACTCCTCCTGACATCGCACAAATGACCTTAGGCATAACGATCAGCAACGGTTGAAGCGACAAACGATTCTGGCTTTATTTTCGGTTCAAAACCATTTCCCCGGATCAGACCAGTCACCTCTTTTACCATATCTTTGGTCTGGCCGTTTTCTCCGACATCAGCATGAATATAACGAAATTGATAATTAAAAGAGTTAGCTTTTAATTTACTCTCTATATTTTCTCTTAAAAATAACGCTAATTCGCAAGATAGCAAAACCTCCTCTAAAATTCTTGTCTTCCAGTTGTAAAATTTACGATTTTTATATCTGATTTTTTTAAGGAAAAATCTCCCTCCCTCTCCTTTCCGTAAAATAACCACTGCCACCGGGAAATGGGGCTCTTCACCTGAAGAGGAATCACACCCAACAATAATGTCATAAAATTTCTCCGGTTTCTTGACTATATAGCCTAAAATTTCATCAATCACCTGATTTATCTTTAAATTTCCCAGAGTTGGATTATAAAATTGGCCTTCTGAAAAATGTTCCATAATTAATCAATATTAACAAAAATTCCTAAAAAGGTCAATCCTTGCTAATATTTTTAACAATCTTAATAAATTCTTTGGGGGTTAAGGAGGCTCCGCCAATTAAAAATCCTTGAAATTTAGCTTTTTTAATAAAGTCTCTGGCGTTTTGAGAATTAACACTGCCTCCATATAATAAAACATTTTTGTTCAGAATTTTTCTGAACAGGGAATTCATTTTTTTAGCTTTTTTTATGCTACAAGGCTTTCCGGTTCCAATTGCCCAGACCGGTTCATAAGCCAGAATTAAATTCCTTAATTCCTTTTTTGAAACTCCTTTTATGTCCTTTCTAATTTGAGAAGTCTTTTCAATACATAAAATTGGCCTTAAGCCAATTTTCAAGGCTGCTTTTAATTTTTTATTGACCATTTCATCAGTTTCCTTAAAATTTCTCCGCCTTTCTGAATGACCAACAATCACGTATTTACACTCCAAATCTTTTAACATTTTAGGGGATACTTCACCGGTAAAAGCCCCTTTTTCTTCCCAAAAACAATCTTGAGCACCGTTAGCCTTTAAAAGGGGAAGGTAAACAAATGGTGGGCAAATTACCACTTCAACATTTTTAACATTCTTCGTTCCTTTCCGTACCAAATTAAAAAGCCGCTTAGCTTCAGCTAAACTGGTTGGATTACATTTCCAGTTAGCGACAATTAACGGCTTCATTGACCAAGTTTTTATTTATAAAAACGCGGGTGGAGATGAAGATTTATCTTCATCGACTTGTCTTCGCAAATAGGCTGCGGCTTTTTCTGGCTCAATGGTTGAAATTTCAATCATTGTTCCCATTTCAAATCCGGCCCAAGTGGCTGTTTTCGGTAAAATTGTCCAATGCCAATGGTAAAAATCATAATTTTTACCATCGCAAGGAGCAGTGTGTAAATAAAAATTATAAGCCGGGGCCGATAGCCCTTTGTAAAGTTTATTCAAAGCCACTTGAAAAGCTTCGGCTAAAGTTAATTTTTCTTTTTCGGTTATTTTTTCAAAATAAGAGAGGTGTTTCTTTGGTGAGATTATAATCTCAAAGGCTACCTTCGAGGCGAAAGGGCAAATAACTAAAAAGTCTTGATTCTCAAAAACAATTCTTTTTTTTACTTTTTGCTCCCAACTATTCATTTGGCAATAAATACATTTTTTGGTAGCTCGGTAATATTCTTGAGAATTAAAAAGGGCTTTCTTTAGATCAACGTCGACTAAAGGAGTGGTAATAATTTGAGAATGAGGGTGGGCAATTGAAGCCCCAGCTTCTACGCCATGATTATGAAAAATAAATACATAATTAACAAATTTTTCTTTCATCAATTCTAAATATCTCTCTTGATAAACATCAATTACTTCTTTAACCTGCTCTATTTTAAATTGGGCCAATTGTTTTTGATGGTCTTTGGTAATAACCACCTCATGAAAACCAATTGCTGGTATGGTTTGATACAATTTACCCTCGATGTGTTTTTCTATTTTAGGGTAGTCAAAGAACGTTCTTTCTTTTCCACCCTTCGCTGCGCTCGGGTAAGGGAGGAAAGCCGGAAATTTATTAGGGATAACAATAATTGTCCAGTTTTTTGGTTCTTTTTTTATTAAAATGGCTTCTTCTAAAATTTCTGGCTGACAAAAGGGGCATTTTTCTTTTGGTACTTCTTCAATTTTTCGCCTCTCTTTTTTAAAAGCTTCTGGACGACGAGCTCTGCCGGTAGCAACAACCACCCAATCTTTAGAAATGAGGTCAAAACGCAATTCTGATGGGAACTTTGGCTTTTTAGGTTTAATCATATTTACCGGCGATTAAATTCCGTCTTATTTTAAGTAAATCAATCGCCATATTTGCTATCCATTTTGGTTTTACTTTGCTTTCGGGATCATTTTTCCAATAGACCGGAATTTCTTTAATTTTAGAACCTAATTTTTTAGCAATAACTAAAATTTCTGGGTCAAAAGCGAAACGGTCAATTCTGCATTTGGGAAAAATATCTTTTGTTACCCTTTTAGTAAAACATTTAAATCCGCATTGGGTATCTTCAATCCCCCAGAGACCCAAAATTATTTTTCTATATAATTTAAAACCCTCTCCTAAAATTAGCTTTCTTATCCAAGGTTGAGGTGGGTCTAAAACAGCTCCTTTAATATCCCTTGAACCAATGATAATACCAAATCCTTTTTTAAACTCTGGCCAGATTTTTTCGAGATGGTCAATTGAGGTAGAGTTGTCGGCATCAGTAAATAATCGATAATCCCCCTTAGCTTCTAGCATCCCGAAGCGAACAGCGTAACCCTTACCTCGATTTTTTTCATAGCCAGTAACTTTTAGATTTTTAATTTCTGGCATAAGACTTTTAGCAACCTCAACCGTTTTATCTTTTGAACCGTCATTAACCACCATAATTTCGTAATCATAATTTTGCTTTTTCAAATATTTATCGATTTCCTCCAGAGTTTTCGGCAACCTCGTTTCCTCATTATAGGCCGGAATAATAACCGAAAGATACATATTAAAACATTATATCACAGTCAAAACCTTGACTCCATTTTTGGTGACGACCATCATATGTTCAAAGTGGCAAGACAGGGAACCATCCTGAGTTTCAAAGCCATAACTGTCCTTTGATTTTTTTAATTTCCAATCCCCTACTGTCACCATTGGCTCAAGACAAAAAGTCATACCTTCCTTTATCTCCGGACCCAGATGGCGTTTTCCATAATTTAAAATTTTAGGCTCTTCATGAAGTTCTCTCCCAATTCCATGGCCGCAAAGATCTCGGACCACATTAAACCCCTGGCTCTCAACATATCTTTGAATGGTGTTTCCAATATCGCCAAAAGTATTTCCCGGCCTGACTTTTTTAATTCCTCTTTTTAAAGCCTTTTTTGTTATTCGAATTAATCTTATGGCTTCCGGGGAAATTTTCTTTGGGACCGGCAAGGTAATTGCCATATCTGAATGATAACCTTGGTATTTCATCCCAATATCTAAAGATAATATATCTCCTTCTTTTAATTTTCTTTGAGAAGGTACGACATGAACAAGTTCTTCATTGATTGAAGTACATAAAGTAGCCGGAAACCCATCATATCCTTTAAAGGAGGGGGTTCCTCCAGATTTAAAAATCAGGGCCTCAGCGACCCTGTCTAATTCTTTAGTAGTAATTCCTGGCTTAACTTTTTTCTCTAATTCTTTAAGGATTTTAGCCAGAATTTTCCCACCTTCTGCCATTATCTCAATTTCTTTTGAAGATTTTATAGTTATTACCATTTTCTATTCGTTTTAGGCCATTAGTTTTTTGAGGCTTTTAAAATATCTTTAAAAACATTTTCAATGTTTTGCTCCCCATTAATTTCTATTAATGATCCTTTTTTCTTAAAAAATTTAATAACTGGGTAGGTCTCTTTCATAAAAACTTTTAATCTTTTTTTTACCTTTTTAGGTTTATCATCTTCTCTTGTGATTAATTTTCCCCCACAACCTTTTCTCGGACAGATTTTTAAATCCTTGGTCTGTTTTGTGTAAGGAATGGGGTTATCGCATTTCTGACAAATTTTTCTTCTGGTATTTCTCCAAATTGCCTCTTGGGGACTAATTTTTATATTTAAAATTTTAATATTTCCCGCTCCGTATTTGTTAACTAAAACTGGGAAAAATCTTTTCACTTCGTAAAGCGTCCGAGGAGAACCATCAAAAATGATTCTTTTGGTTTTAATCTTTTTTATTTTTTCAATAACCCATCCAGTCACTAACCTGGTAGGGGTCATCTTGCCACCGTAAAAAAATTCTTTTGCCCGCTTAATCTCGGGGTCATTTGGAAATTTCCTAAACTTTTCTTGAATTACATCACTGGTTTCGAAATGAAAAAGCCCTAATTTTTTTGCAAGCAAGGCGGCTTGGGTCCCCTTTCCTGAGCCCGGGCGTCCCAACACAACAATCACTATTGATTTTTCAGTTCTGGGTTTTTTAAAAGGTTTCATACTCTCTCATTTGAAGTTGAGCATTAATTTGACGGACAGTTTCTAAAACCACCGAAACTACAATCAACAAAGCCGTCCCTCCAATCAAGAAACTAAAGACCATCACCCCGGTTATTCCTTCAATAATTGAAGGCGTGATGGCAATCATTCCCAAGAAAAGAGCTCCAATCAACAAAACTCGATTTAAAATATAATACATAAAATTGGCCGTGGAACTTCCCGGCCTGATTCCCGGAACAAATCCTCCCATTTTTTGCAAATTGGTAGAAATGGCTTTGGGGTCAAAAGTAACGGCAGTATAAAAAAAGGTGAAAAGAACAACCAATAAAAAGTATGAAATTCCATAAAACCAGGGGTTCTGAAATAAAGCCCCAATGCTTTGAGCAATATTTCCAATCGTTCCGCCAGCCCCTCCTAAAAAATTAGCAATCATACTGGGAAAAAGCATGATTGATAAGGCAAAAATTATTGGAATTACTCCCGCTGGATTGACGTTTAAGGGAAGATAGGTAGAAACCCCGCCATACATTTTCATTCCCCTCACTCTTTTGGCATAGGAAACTGGAATATTTCGCCGGCCTTCATTAATTAAAACTACTCCGGCAATTATCAATAAAGCCATGCCAAAAAAAAGTAAATAAGCCGGAAGTCTGGCCGGATCCCAGGTGACCAACATCTGACGAATATTATTTGGGAAATCAGCAATAATTCCAGCGAAAATCATAAGAGAAACCCCGTTACCAATTCCTTTTTCTGAAATTAACTCTCCCAGCCACATTAAAAATAGAGCGCCGGCAGTTATAGTTAAAATTGAAGTGAGAAGTAGGGTTGGAGATAAACCTTCAATTACTCCTTGACGCTGAAATAAGGTTAACATCGCATATCCTTGAAGAACAGCTAAAGGCACGGTGGCAATTCGGCAATACTGATCAAATTTTTGTCGGCCTGCTTCGCCTTCTTCTTTATACATTCTTTCAAGCTGGGGAAAAATCATAGTTAACAACTGAAAAATAATGACCGCCGTAATATAAGGACCTAACCCCAACATCACAATGGAAAGATTGTCTAAGGCTCCCCCAGTAAACATATTTAGAAGACCGAACATTTGAAACTGTCCAAAAAAATCTTTTAAATTTTCAGCATTAATCCCGGGCATGGGCATATTAGCCATCACCCGAAAGATAGCAAAAATTCCCAAAACAAATAATATTTTGTTTCTTAGGTCCCGGATTTTAAAAATTTGAATAACTCTTTGATGCCACATATTACTTGACGCTACCCCCGGCCTTCTCAATTTTCTCTTTTGCCTGTTTTGACACCTGACAACCTTCGATAGTCAATTTTTTGGTTAGTTGGGTGGTGGGCGAGTGGCGTCCCTGCCCTAAAATTTTTACCTTAGGCAATCTTCCTCCTATTCTATGAATTAATCCCTTTTCAATCAATACTTTTGGAGTTATGGTATCTGTGGCTTTAAATCTCTTCTCTAAGGTGTCAAGACTAACCACGGACGGGTGGCGGAAGGGTTTTTGTCTTTTAAATTTGTATCCTCTTAATTTTGGGTATCTTTTTATTAATTCTCGAATGACCGGTTTAAATTTTCGGCCCGCCCGCGATCTTTGACCCTTTATTCCCCGGCCAGAATAAGTACCCCGCTTCCCACCTCGGCCCACTCTCTTTCTTTTCTTTAACTTATGTTTTGGCTTTAATTGGTGAAGCTGCATATTTTAGTTTTTTTAAAGCTTCAATTGTTGCTAGGGCATTATTTAATTTATTCCCAGTTCGGCCTAAAATTTTAGATGAAACATTCTTTATTCCAGCCAAAGTACAAATAACCCTAACTGTTCCTCCGGCTACCAATCCTCTCCCCATTCTTTGAGGTTTCAGGATTACTTTAGCTGGTCCAAATTTTGCGAAAACTTCATGGGGAATGGTATTTAAGATAATTGGAATCTCGATTAAATTTTTTTTAGCCAACCTAGTTGCCTTTTCTACTGCTTGGGCTACATCACGGCCTTTGGCCACCCCTACTCCAACCTTGCCCTCTTTGTTCCCCGCAACCATCACTGCTCGAAACCCTATTCTTCTTCCCCCAGCTCTAGTGTGAGAAGTCCTAGCCAAATCCAATAGTTTTGACTCAAATTCCTCCCTAGGTTTTTCCTCTTTAATTTTTTGAAAGTTTCTCCTCATATTATTTAGAAATTAGGAATTAGGAATTTAAAATCTTAGTCCTCCTTCCCTTGCTCCTTCGGCCAGCGCTTTTACTCTTCCCTGATAGCGGTAACTTGCTTTATCAAAAACAACTTTTTCGATTTTATTTCCCTGCCTACCGGCAGGCAGATTAATGGCCTTTTCAGCAATTAATTTCCCAACCTCAAAAGCGATAGCTACTTTTGACTTTCTTTCCTTTTTAGGACGGGAAGGTTTGGGTTTTTGAAGGATGGACTCCGACCCGGGAGGCACCTTACTTTCCACCCTCCTGTCTTTGGTAGGCGTCTCGGGCGGGCAGCAGTCTTGGTCGCTGGCAGCAGTTAAAGTTCGACCATTTTCATCATCAATTAACTGGGCGTAGATATGTTTATTTGATTTAAAAACACAAAGCCGAGGCCTCTCGCTGGTTCCCGATATTTTTGCTCTCACTCTTTTATGGCGCCTAAATCTTTTTTCTCGTTTTAGTTTAGATTTCATATATTTTACCGGAGCACATAAAGTATTATGTGCTCGGTTTACATTGTTGTGACTACCTTTTTCCCAACCTTTCTTTTAACTATTTCTCCTTGGTATCTAATTCCCTTTCCTTTATAAGGCTCAGGAGGTTTAACTTTCCTTATTGTAGCGGCAACGAGACCAACTTTTTCCTTATCAATTCCTGAAACGGTAATAACATTTTTTTCTACCAAAAATTTTATATCTGGGGGGGCTTTTATTTTAACCGGACGACTAAAACCAACGAGTAATTCCAGATTTTCTCCTTCAACTAAAGCCTTAAAGCCCAATCCTTCTATTTCTAATTTTTTTTCATATCCTTCCTTTACCCCTTTTATCATGTTAGCCAGAAGAGTTCGAGTTAATCCCCAGAAGGCCTTAGTTTTTTTACCGAGCACATAACGCGTTATGTGCTTCGGTTTAGTCTCCTTTTTTGGAAAAATAAAAATTTGGTTGCCTTTTGCTTCAACTTTAATTTCCGGCCGAATTTCTCTTGAAAGCTCGCCTTTGGGACCTTTAATAATTACTTTTTGACTTTCAATTACCGAGCCCCGAAGGGACGAAGGTGAAGAAGAAACGGAAGTCTCTTCGACCTTAACCTCTACGTTCTCCGGTATTAAAATTGGTTTTTTTCCGACCCTGGACATAGTATTATGATTTGATTACCCGAGCGTTAGCGAAGGGTGAAGATGAAGGCAAACTTCATCGCCTACC
>CAZJYW010000005.1:12139-17715 GCA_964550395.1 uncultured Candidatus Saccharibacteria bacterium | reverse complement strand
TTCACTGGCTTAATTTCTTTAGCTTTTTTATAAATTCTCTGACCAGGTTTTGAGATTCTCTTTAAACCTGAAATTACTGGTTGATTAGCGTCGTATTTTAAAGTAATTTCAATAGTTCTTCTTGTCTTTTTTCCTTTTTTTTCAATCTTGGCAACAAATCCTTTTTTTTCTAAAATTTTAGCAATCTCATACTTTAAATCGGAAAAGGGAATATCTACCGTTGCTTTCAAAACGGCCTGAGCATTTCTTATTCGATTTAACATGTCGGCGATTGGGTCAGTCATAGTGGTATTACCAACTACTCTTTTTAACTCCGGGAATCTCTCCTTTGTTCGCTAACTCTCGAAAACATATTCTGCATAATCCAAATTTACGAAGGAAACCTCTCTTTCTTCCACATCTAAAACAGCGTCGAACAATTCGACTTTTAAATTTTGGTTTTTTCTTTGATTTTTCTATTTGGGCTTTGGTTGCCATATTATTTAATCGGGAAACCTAGTAATTTTAATAATTCTAGGCCTTCTTCTCTATTTCTGGCGGTGGTAACTACTGTCAATTCTATTCCAAAAATGGTTTTTGCTTTTTCTGGCAAAATTTCGGGAAAAGCAATATGTTCTTTGATGGCTATGGTTAAATTCCCTTCTTTATCAACAGATTTGGGGTCTATCCCTCGAAAATCCCGAGATCTAGGAAGAGCAATGTGGATTAATCTTTCTAAGAAATCATACATCATTTTTCTTCTCAAAGTAACCATCGCTCCAACTGGCATTCCCTCGCGAATTTTAAAACCAGAAATTGATTTTTTAGCCTTGGTTAAAATTGACCTCTGGCCACAAATTAAAGTTAAATCTTCTAAAATCTGTCCGTAAATTTTTTTCTGTTCTTCTGGAGTTTTTCCCGAAACCAATCTTCCAAAACCAGTATTTGCTACCACTTTTTCAATTTTCGGAACAGCCATATCATTTTGATAACCAAACTTCTCCTTAATGGCTGGAATTGCTTCATTTTTATATTTTTCGGGTAATCTAAGCATAATAATTTATATCTCCTGTCCACACTTCTTGCAAATCCTATATTTCTTCCCTTCAGTAATTTTGTATTTTATTCGCGTTGCCTTTCCACATTTTGGACAGATTAATTTTACATCCGAAATATGAACAGGGACAGACATTTCAATGATTTGACCTTTTTCTCCCGTCTTTCTCGGTTTTTGATGTTTTTTTCTTAGATTCATTCCTTCTACCAAAATCCGACTTTCCTTAGGAAAAGCCTCTAAAACCTTACCTTTTCTACCTCTATCTTTTCCCGAAGTTATTAAAACTGTGTCGTCTTTTTTTAATTTCATACTCCGAATGTTAACGAAGGAAATAACGAGCTCCGTTCGTCAGACTAATTCTTCAGCCAAGGCAGCTATTTTATCAAATCTCTTTTCTTTGAGTTCTCTTGGCACTGGACCTGAAACTCCTCCTCCTTTTGGCGCTTTTGTTTTTCCTTCCAAGATTACGCAAGCATTATCATCAAATCGAATATAAGAACCATCTTTTCTCCGAAAAGCTTTTTTTTGTCTAACGATTACTGCTCTTACTATATCATGTTTTTTAACTATTCTTCTGGGTTCGGCTTCTTTTACTGTACCTACGATGCAGTCCCCAATTTGAGCATATCTTTTGCCGCTACTACCCAAAACATGGAAACATTGGACAACTTTTGCTCCGGTATTATCTGCTACTTTTAACATTGTTCTTGGTTGAATCATATTTTTTTAATCACTTTCCATCTTTTCTCTTTACTTATTGGCCGACATTCCTCAATGGCAACTTTGTCGCCAACTTTATATTTACCTCCGCCAGCTGGCGGATTTTCCATGTGGGCCTTATATTTTTTGTGCGTCTTGTATCTTCTTTTATATCGAGGATGTTCTTTTATCCTCTCAACCTTAACCACCACTGTCTTTGGCATTTTATCTGATACAATTTGACCAATTAACCTTTTTTTCATATATCAAGTTTTTTATTTTATAAAAAACGCAGATGGGTTTGAAGAAGCAATCTTCTTCTCTCGCCCTCATTAACATTCGGGCAGCTGAAGATTATTTTTCATCGACTATCAAGTTTTTTACTTTAATATTGTAAGTATTCTGGCAATATCTTTTTTGATTTTACGAACTTCTCTGACATTTTTTACTTTACCAGCTGCTAAATCAAAACGTAATTGCCTTAGTTTTCCCCGATTGTCTGATAAAATTTTTTGTAATTCTGACTTAGATTTCTGTTGTAATTCTGTTGTTTTCATAGACAGAGATTAATATGGATTTTGACGGATTTATGCTGATAATTTCTCCGTATAAATCAGTTTAATTAGCATAAATCAACGTTTAATAAACTTTGTTTTTATCGGTAGCTTATCGGCTGCTACTTTAAAGGCTTCTTTAGCTACTTCTTCTTTTACTCCTTCTATTTCAAAAATAATTCTTCCCGGCTTTATTGGAAAAACATAATGCGAAACTCCTCCTTTTCCCCCGCCCATGGGAACCTCGGTCCCTTTTCTAGTTACTGGTTTATCTGGAAAAATTCTAATCCAGAGTTTCCCTCCTTTTTTTAAATATCTAATGATTGCTCTTCTGCTGGCTTCTATTTGACGAGCACTAATCCAGTGAGTCTCCAAACTTTTTAAACCGAAGGAGCCAAAAGCAATCTCGGTTCCTCGAGAGGATTTTCCTTTCAATCTCCCCTTTCGCCACTTTCGATGTTTAACTTTTCTCGGCGCTAGTATAGCCATATTTAAAATTTTTCTCCTTTATATATCCAGACCTTTATCCCGATTACTCCATAAGTACAGAAAGCTCGGGCTGTAGCATAATCTATATTAGCTCTTAGGGTTTGGAGAGGTAATCTTCCTTTTTTTAGCCATTGCCGGCGGGCAATTTCTGCTCCACCTAGGCGGCCGGCTACCTCTACTCGGCCGCCTTCCACTCCCCTGGAAGCTAAAATTTTATCTAAAGCCTGTTTCAAGATTCGGCGGGGAGGAATTCTCCTTTCAATTTGTTGAGCAATCCATTGAGCAGACAAGGAAGCCGAAGACCAAGGATCTCTAATTTCTTTAATTTCCAGTTTTAACTCTCGCTTGTCTTTTTGGGCCGGTTTGAGGATAACCTCCAAATCCCTTTTTAACTCTTCCACGCCTCCTCCCCCCCGACCAATAACCATCCCGGGTCGGGCTGAAGAAATGATAATATTTATTTTCCCCGAAAATCTCTCAATTTCAATCTTTTCTACTCCTATTTTCCCCAATTTTTTTCTTAAAAATTCTCTAATTTTAAAATCTTCTTCCAAATATTCAGGAAGTTTTTTTCGATAAAATCCTCGAGAATCCCAGTCAGTTATCTCTTTTATTCTAAATACTTTTGGATGAACCCTGTGTGTCATATTAAAACGCTTTTCTTCTAAATATTCTTTTAATGCCTCTCTCCACCTTTGGTTTTTTTATTTCAATTTCTGGTTTTACTTTAGGTTTCTCGATTTTAGGAGTTTTTTTCACTTTTTTAACCTTTTTTGCCTGCCCCGTGGGAAGCTTGCTTTCCTTCGGGGGCTTTTTAATAATTTCGTCAAGAACAACGGTAACGTGAGAGGTCCTTTTCTGAATTTCCTCAGCTCTTCCTCTGGCTCGAGCCCGCCATCTTTTATACTTTGGACCTTCATCAACTAAAATTTTTGTAATATAAAGATTTGATTCATCTAGCTGAAAATTATTTTTCGCATTAGCCGTAGCTGAGCGCAAAAGTTTTAATAAGGGTGGGGCGGCTTTTTTAATCGTAAAATTTAAGATATTTTGAGCTTTCTCAATTCTTTTTCCCCGAATTAAATCGGCCACCAGTCTAACTTTTCTTGGGGCGATTCTTAAATATCTAAGTTTAGCGATTACAGACATGTTATTCATCGAAATAAACTGAAAGTTTATTGAAGATACGAAATGAATCTTCGATTCATTGAGTTGTGGCTTTTTTTAGTTTCTCAGCCTCCTGGGTAGTTGCTTTTGCCTCTAACTCCCTCTGCATTCTCCCACCATGACGGGAGAACTTTGTGGTTGGAGAAAATTCACCGAGACGATAGCCAACCATGTCTTCGGTTACTTTAACTGGTATAAATTCTCGACCATTATGAACTCCAAAAATAAAACCAACCATCTCGGGAGTAATAGTGCAAGCTCTCGACCAAGTTTTGATTACAGCTTTTTCATCCGGTTTCAATTTTTTTATTTTTTCAAGAAGTTTTTGGTCAACAAATGGACCTTTTCTAAGAGAACGGGCCATATTTTTACTTCCTTTTTTTAATTATTAATTTGTCTGTCCATTTTCTTTTCTTTCTGGTCTTCACTCCTAAGGCTGGCTTCCCCCAAGGAGTTTTGGGATATTTTAATCCGATTGGGCTTCTCCCTTCTCCCCCCCCATGGGGATGGTCACAGGGATTCATTGCTTTTCCCCGGACAGTCGGCCTAAAACCTTTTAACCTCATTCGGCCAGCTTTTCCAATTTTTTCGAAACGATGCTCGGGATGAGAAACCTGACCGATGGTACCAAAGCAATTTTGAGAAATTTTTCTAATTTCTCCCGAAGGCATTTCCAAATGACAAAAACTTTCTTCTTGGGCTAATACTTTGGCTGAAGTTCCTGCTCCTTTTGCTAATTTTCCTCCTTTTCCTGACTCTAACTCAATATTAAATATCTGAGTCCCTACTGGAATATTTTTTAATTTGTTTCGATTACCAATTTTGATTTCGGCTTTCTCTGAGGCTATTATTTCATCTCCTATTTTCAAATCTTTGGGAGCCAATCTGTATCTTTTTTCCCCATCTTGATATTGAAGAAGGGCAATAAAAGCAGCTCGGTTGGGATCGTATTCTAAGGCAATGACTTTAGCTGAAATGTTTAATTTCTCTTCCCCAAAATCTAAAATTCTATAAAGCCTTTTTACTCCTCCACCTCGGTGACGGCAAGTTATCTCTCCCGAGCGAGCCCTGCCCGCTCTTTTCTTTAATGGTAAAAGCAACCTCCTTTCTGGCTCTTTTTTTGTTAATATTTTTGTTGATTTTAAGATTTTGGTCATCTGTATTAAAGTTTTTGGTTTTATCGAGGTAGCACCTCGATTTTTTGTCCTTCTTTTATTTTGACAATTGCTTTTTTGTAACCCTTTCTCCAGCCAGATATTCTTCCTAACCTCCTTCGTTTTCTGGGAACTTTAATAATTTTCACCGATACAACGTCAACCCCGTAAAGATATTCAATTGCTTTTTTTGTCTCCACTTTATTGGCCCTTGGCCAAATCTTAAAAACATATTGATTTTGACCAACCAGACCAGTAGCCTTCTCAGTAACCTGGGGAGCTTTTAAAACTCTCCAAGTATCCCCAATTTTACTCTCTTTAACTTTAAGAGGTTTAGCCTTAAGGGGTTTTTCTTCTTTAATTTCCTTTGGTTTTTCAATAACTTTGGGTTTTACCTCAGGTTTGATTCTTTCCTTTTCTTTTTTTATTTTTTTCCTTTTGAAAATATCTAAAAGCGGCATATTACTTCAAAAATGT
>CAZJYW010000005.1:10781-12039 GCA_964550395.1 uncultured Candidatus Saccharibacteria bacterium | reverse complement strand
AAATGTCTCTCTTATTACTTTTATTGTTTCTTTGGGCATTATTAAATATTTAAAAGAAAGTAAATCCAGGGCATTAAGATTCCGGGCTTCAACAGTTTGGGCATTAGGAATATTTCTCGTAACTCTTATTATCGTCTTATCCGCCCGAGGTAAAGCTATTAAGCAAGAAGTCTCGTTTTTAAAAGGTAATTTCCCTAAAATTTTTTTCATTAATTTTGTCTTAGCTTCAGGCAAACTTAATTTGTCCAAAATTAAAAGTAAATTATTTTTTGCTTTGGCTGATAAAACCATGGAGAGGGCAATTCTTCGCATTTTTTTATTAATTTTTTTCTTAAAAACTCTTTCTTTAGTTGGTCCGAAAGTTACACCCCCACCCTTCCACAAAGGAGACCTTATTGAACCTGCTCTGGCTCGACCTGTTCCTTTTTGTCGCCAGGGCTTCCTTCCCCCACCCCGAACTTCAGTTCTTCCTTTAGTATGGGCAATAACTTTTCTTCGATTTGCCATTTGGGACACCACCACCTGATGAACCAAATCAGGATTTGTCTTTACGTCAAAAATCTCCTTAGGTAATAAAGTTGTTCCCGCTTCTTCACCTTGTTGGCTATAAACTTTAATCTTCATGAAGCAAGATTTTAATTCATTAAAATCGAAGATCGAAATGAGAATGCAGTTCTCATTGAGCAATTTATCCTTTAACCTCCAGAAGTATTCCTTTTCTCCCCGGCACCGCACCTTTTACTGCCAGTAAATTGTTTTCTTTGTCTACTTTTACTACTTTTAAATTTTTAACTGTTACCCGGACATATCCCATTCTGCCCGGCATTTTTCTTCCTTTTATTACTCTCTCTGGAAAAGAACTCCCCACCGAACCCAAAGTTCGAAGCTCATGTTTGGTCCCATGGGTGGCTGATGCCCTTCCCTTAAATCCCCAACGCTTTACCGCCCCGGCAAAACCTTTTCCTTTAGAAAACCCCGAAACTTTGACCTTATCTCCTTCTTGAAAAATCGAGGCGTCAATTTTATCGCCCACCTTGAACTCACCATTTTTGAATTCTCTTAAATATCTATATGGTTTTTGAGCCTGTGGCTTTTTAATTTTTTTTGGTTTTTCAATCTTTTTAAATCCGACCTGAATAGCTTGATAGCCATCCTTTCCCTTTGTTTTTATCTGAGTAACCTCGCAGGGTCCGGCTTCAATCAAAGTGACCGGAATTATTTTTCCTTCTTCATTAAAAATATGGGACATACCAAGTTT
>CAZJYW010000005.1:0-10681 GCA_964550395.1 uncultured Candidatus Saccharibacteria bacterium | reverse complement strand
GCATCAATTACTTTTGGATTGGGATTTAGAATATCAATTAATCTTTTATGAACTCTCATTTCGAATTGTTCTCGACTATCTTTATGAATAAAAGAAGACCTATTGACGGTATATATATGAATTTCGGTTGGTAAAGGAACCGGACCCGAAACTTCAGCTCCGTAACGCAAAGCTGTCTCAATAATCTGTTTTGCAGAATTATCAATTACTTTATGGTCATAAGCCCAAAGCTTAATACGGAGTTTGGGCTTAACCTCTTCTTCAACAACAGCTTTTGTTTTAGCCATCTTCTATAATTCAATATGGGGGCCCGCTTGCGGGACGCCACCCTCCCTACCACCCTCCTGCCTTTGGCAGGCGCCTCGGGCGGGGCGGGAAAGTTGTAGTCTAAGTTCTATATTTTTATTTAGCTATCTTGGTCACCACTCCTGCGCCAACTGTCTTCCCCCCTTCTCTAATTGCGAATCTTTGCTTTTCTTCTAAAGCAATAGGGGCAATTAATTTAATTTTTAAATTAACCGTATCTCCAGGCATCACCATTTCCATTCCTTCGGGCAAGACTATTTCTCCGGTTACATCAGTTGTCCGGAAATAAAGCTGGGGTTTGTAGCCAGAAAAGAAAGGTGTATGCCTACCGCCTTCCTCTTTAGTCAAAACATAAACCTCTCCATCAAATTCAGTATGGGGAGTGATTGAACCTGGCTTGGATAACACTTGACCTCTTTCTACATCTTCTTTTTTAAATCCTCTTAGTAAAATTCCAACATTATCTCCAGCTCTTCCCTCGTCCAGAGTTTTGTTAAACATTTCAACGCTGACTGCTATTGTCTTTACGGTTAAGCCCAAACCAACTAATTCCACGTCATCGTTGGGGTGGACCACTCCTCTCTCAATTCTTCCCGTGGCTACTGTCCCCCGACCGGCAATTGAGAAAACATCTTCAATGGCCATCAAGAAGGGTTTCTCAATTTCTCTAGCCGGTTCCTGGATATAATCATCAACCGCTTTTACTAAATCCGAAATTGGTTTGGCTGCTTCATCATCAGGGGATTTTACGTCGAGAGCTTTCAAAGCCGAACCCCGAATGATTGGAATTTCATCTCCCGGAAAATTATATTTTTTCAAAAGTTCTCTGACTTCAGACTCAACTAAATCAATAATTTCTGGGTCATCTACGGCATCGCATTTGTTTAAAAATACTATTACTGAGGGGAGACCAACTTGTCTCGCCAGCAAAATGTGTTCTCTGGTCTGAGGCATCGGCCCATCGGGAGCGGAAACAACTAATATTGCTCCATCCATCTGGGCGGCTCCAGTAATCATGTTCTTGACATAATCGGCATGACCCGGGCAATCAATCAAAGCATAATGCCTTTTGTCTGACTCAAACTCAACGTGAGTAATATTAATAGTCAATCCCCTCGCTTTCTCTTCGGGTGCGGAATCAATTTGCTCTATGGTTTTTTCCGAAGCTCGAAACCCTTTCATTTTTTGGATTTTAAGCACGGCGGCCGTTAAGGTGGTTTTCCCATGGTCAACATGACCAATGGTGCCTATATTGAGGTGGGGTTTCCCCCTGACGAATTTTTCTTTTTCTGCCATAATTTTTTTCCCTACGAATTACTAATCGGTACGAATATACGAATTCGTAGATTCGTAAATATTCTTAATTCGTAGGAAGCTTATGTTATTATTTTATTATTTTTCAAAAAAATTGTCAATGTGAATAATTACCTTCGCTTACCTTCAACGATTTCCTGGGCAATGTTCTGGGGAACCTCTTCATAAACCGAGATTCCATTCATAATTATATTATTATATGTGGAAGCGAAGGTGTAGAAGAAGTCCTATCTTCTTTTTCCTTCTATAATTTCCTGCGCTATATTATTTGGGACTTCTTCGTAATGATCAAATTCCATGGTAAATGTTCCTCGGCCTTCAGTCAAGCTGCGAAGGGCAGTGGCGTAGCCAAACATTTCAGCTAAGGGTACCTCAACGGAGATGACTTTCAAGTTTAATCTGTCTTTGGTCTCTTCAATCTTTCCTCTCTTAGCTGACAAACCTCCGATGACGTCGCCAAAAAATTCGGCTGGAATAACTACTTCCAATCTCATTATTGGTTCTAATAAAACTGGCTTGGCTCTTCTGATAGCTTCTTGAAGAGCAACTGAGCCGGCAATTTTAAAAGCGATTTCTGAAGAATCAACTTCATGAAAAGAGCCATCATAAAGGCTAACTGCCAAATCTACTAGAGGGTAGCCTGCTACCACCCCTTTATCTATGGCTTCTTTTACTCCTTTTTCAACTGCCGGAATAAATTCTTTAGGGATGATTCCTCCTTTAATTTCATCAATAAATTCAAATCCTTCTCCTCTTTTTTTTGGTTCAACCCTCAAGAAAACATGACCGTATTGGCCTCGACCGCCAGATTGCCTGACATATTTCCCTTCGGCTTCCGCCTCTTTTTGAATTGTTTCTTTATAGGCTACCTGAGGCCGGCCAACCGAAGCCTGAACTTTAAAATCCCGACGCATTCTATCAGCAATAATTTCCAGATGCAATTCCCCCATCCCGGAAATAATTGTTTCCCCAGTTTCTAAATCTCCTTTAACTTTAAAAGTTGGGTCCTCCTCGGTTAATCTTCTTAAAGCTAGGGCCATTTTCTCTTGGTCAGCTTTTGTTTTTGGTTCAATTCGAATGGAAATTACCGGCTCGGGGAAAGTAATTTTTTCAAGGACTATTGGATGATTCTCATCACATAAAGTGTGGCCAGTGCTGGTTGCTTTTAAACCAACGGTTGCCGCAATATCTCCAGTAAAAATTTCGGAAACTTCTTCTCTTTCAGCAGCATGAATTCTTAAGATTCTACCAATTCTTTCTTTTTCACCTGTAGTTGAGTTTAATAGATAGGAGCCCCTTGTCAAGGAACCAGAATAAACTCGGAAATAAGTTAGGGTTCCGACATAGGGGTCGGTGGCAATCTTAAAAACTAAAGCCGAAAATGGCTCAGTATCACCAGGCTTTCTCTCGATTTCTTGGCCGGTTTTAGGGTCAATCCCTTTGACTGGCGGAAGGTCAATCGGGTTGGGAAGATAATAAATTATCCCATCCAGTAAAGGTTGAATTCCTTTATTTTTTAGAGCCGAGCCGCAAAATACGGGAATTAATTTATAATCTAAAGTCGCCTTTCTCAGTACCCTTCTTAATTCATCAACCGAAATGGCATCTACTGGAGGAGGTGTGTGGGTAGCGGGAGGATTGTAGTCTTTTTTCGCTAAATATTTCTCCAAAAGTTCTTCATCTTCGGCAACAACCTTCTCTATCAATTTTCCCCGCCATTCTTTGGCTTTGGCTAACAAATTTGGAGGAATTTCCTCCTCCTTAACAATCTGACCGAAATCACCTTCAAACTTCAAAGCAATCATTCGCAATAAATCAATCACTCCCTCAAATTTATTTTCCTCGCCTATTGGCAATTGAAGAGCGACGGCATTGGGAGATAATTTTTGCCAAATTGATTCTAAGCTTTTTTCAAAAGAAGCTCCAGTTCTATCCGTTTTATTTATAAAACAAATTCTGGGAACCTTAAACTTATCTGCCTGATGCCAGACTGTCTCTGACTGAGGCTCCACCCCAGCCACTCCGTCAAAAACTACCACTGCTCCATCCAAAACTCGCAAAGACCGCTGGACTTCGGCTGTAAAATCAATGTGGCCCGGAGTATCGATAATATTTATCCGGTGCTCTGTCTCCTTTTCTCTTTGAGTTTTCCCCGGCGACCAGAAGCAAGTGGTGGCGGCGGCCGTAATAGTAATTCCCCTCTCCCTTTCCTGAGCCATCCAATCCATAATCGCCTGGCCATCGTGAACTTCACCAATTTTATGGGAAATTCCAGTATAAAAAAGTACCCGTTCGGTAACGGTTGTTTTCCCGGCATCAATATGAGCAATGATGCCAATATCTCTAACTTTTTCTATTGGATAAACTCTTGGCATAGAAAAAAATCTATAAGCGAGGCGGGGCTGTGAGGGGGACACTTCGCAGCCGAGTCCCAGAATAACTTTGAATTCTCTTTTAAGACCTGTAAGGCTCGGCGAGAAATAGCAGCAGCTGGCAATAACTTTGTTTTACCACTAAAGCTGACTGCGTGTCACCCGAATCAGCCCTGCCGAGCAACCTATATGAGCAATGATGCCAATATCTCTAACTTTTTCTATTGGATAAACTCTTGGCATAGAAAATTACCAGGCGAAGTGGGCAAACGCCCTATTGGCTTCGGCCATCCGGTGAGTATCTTCTCTTTTCTTCACCGCCCAGCCAGTATTATTGGCTGCCCCAATTAATTCCTCAGCTAATTTTTCTTTCATTGACTTTCCTTTCTTTAATTTGGCGGCCTTAATTATCCAGCGCATCGCTAAAGTTAATCTTCTTTCTCTTTTTACTTCTCTGGGAACCTGATAAGTTGCTCCTCCAATTCTTTTTGGTTTTACTTCAAGTGAAGGAGCAGCATTAGCAAGCGCCTGCTCAAAAACCTCCAAAGGGTCTTTTTTGGTTTTTTCTTTGATTATATCGAGGCTCTTATAGACAATTTTCCTGGCAATTGTTTTTTTACCCTGTCTCATCACCTGATTAATAAATCTGGCTACGGTAACGTTATTATAGACAGAGTCTGGCGGTATTTGGTGTCTTGTCTTTTTTTTCCTACTCATAATTATTTAGCGAATTCTAATTTATTAGAATGAAGCTTGAAATGAATCTTTAGATTCATTGACTTCGCTTGGTTCCATACTTTGACCTTTCCTGTTTTCTTCCCTCAACTCCACCAATATCTAATACCCCCCTGACAACGTGGTATCTTACTCCTGGTAAATCTTTCACTCTCCCTCCTCTAATTATCACCACCGAGTGCTCTTGCAAATCATGGCCTTCGCCGGGAATGTAGGCAGTTACTTCCATTCCATTGGTTAATCTTACCCTGGCTACTTTTCTTAAAGCTGAGTTTGGTTTTTTAGGAGTGACGGTAAAAACTTTAAGACAAACCCCTCTTTTAAATGGTGATGAGGAAACTTTTGGTCGATTTTTTAAAACATTAAAACCAAAAGCCAAGGCAGGCGTCCTGTCTTTTTTTCTTGGTTTCTTCCTTCCTTTTTTAATTAATTGCCGAATGGTTGGACACATAATAAGTCGAAGAAGACTTCGTCTTTTTCTTTACCCTTCGCTCGCTTTCGCTCGCTCGGGTAATTAATTAAGCGCTCAGCGCTCAAATTTTAATTTAACAAAAAAAATTAAAAATGTCAATTAAAACAGGGGGGCGCCGACGATTAAGGCGAAAATCCAGCTGATAATCAAAATTATCCACTGAAAGAAAAAGAAAATAATGAAAAGTTAAAACAATAGGGGCATTCCAGTTATCAAAGTAAAAAGTGGTCTGCAAATAAAAGGAAAACCAACATAAAACATAAAAAAAATTGCAATTATAATGAGAAAAAATCCGCTTTGAAAAAGAGATACTTTAAGATTTTCTAAAGAAGGGGGTAAAATAGCAAAAAGAATATGGGAACCATCAAGTGGGGGGATTGGTAATGAATTAAATACTCCAAGAATAATATTAAGCCAGACGAAAACGCTAAAGAAGGTAATAAGACTGACATTGGGTATTTCTAAAAACCGCAAAGCTAAACCTATTATCAATGCCATCAAAAAATTAGAACCTGGTCCAGCCAGAGCCACTAGAGCTGGCCCCCATTTTTGATTTCGGAGATTATGAGGATTAAAGGGAACTGGTTTCCCCGCTCCGATTCCGAAAATAAAAATAAGAGTAGTGAAAATTGGATCGAAATGAGCCAAGGGATTGAGAGTTAACCGACCTTGATATTTAGCAGTGGGGTCACCTAAGAAATAAGCCATTTGGCCATGAGAATATTCATGCACTGTAAATGCAAATAAAATTGAAATCGCAATCATCAAATATAATAGAGGGTTAGTAAAAAGTAATAGAATAAGCATTAATTTTAATATACCATAGCTTGAAGAAATTAAAAACTTTTGATAAGATAAAAATACTATGGCAAAACAATGTGCTATTTGCGGAAAAGGAGGGGTAATGGTTGGTAAAAGAGTGAAATTAAGGGGGAAGTATAATCCAACCATTAAAAAAAGAAAATACCCAAATTTACAATGGGTAAGGTTACCTTCGGGTAAGCGGGTTTTAGCCTGTACTAAATGTATTAAAGCAATTGGCAAAAGAAGGTAGTTATTTTTTAAGCTCTTTGAGGATTCCTCCTAGGCAACTTCTGAAATTTTTTGAAAATAAATCCGTAGGATAAATTTCGATAAGTTTTAATTTTTCTTTTTGGCATATATCACGTTTTATCTGGATAATCTGATCATAAATTTTGTTTAAACCTCTGAGTCCGAAATACTCAATTCGAACATTTCCGATAGAAAAATCAGCAGTCATTTTTTCAGTTGGATAAGGGAGATTTCTTTTGTGTCTTATTTTGTTTTTACTTAACCAATCGTCAATAATCTTTTCAGCAAAGGAATCGCAAGTATGCCCATCTTTAGCAAGAAATTTCTTTGAAAATATGACTGAGTTTGGTTCGAAACCAGCTAATCGAATAGCATTATTCCAACTGCCAAAGCGCTGCTGATATTCTCGATACATATTAAACTCTCGTTTTAATGGAATTCTTCCATTTTTTAAATAAAACTTTCTAATTTTATCTAGAAGTTCTTTTTTTGAATATGGTTTTTTCCAATAATGTGAAAGGTTAACTCGAGCTAATTGACCTCTCTTTACTCTCTCTTCTTTTGTCCAAATATGTTTATTTCTTCTTTCTGCGATTGCTTTCTTTTGTTTGGGGGTTAAAATTGTTCCTTTAGCCCAGAGAGAAGCACTACCAAGACTAATACCAAGCTCTTTAACGATTTCTCGATGAGTCCACCCTTTTTTGCGTAATATCCTTGTTTCTAGTTTAATTTTTTGAGGATATCTCCTTCCATTATTCATATTAATTTATTATACTAAACTTGAACGGGGTGTAGTATAGTGGTTATTATGCAGGGCTGGGGGTCCTGTGACCCGGGTTCAATTCCCGGCACCCCGACTTTTTAATTTAGATGAAAAAAATAACTCCTGATTGGTACGTAATAACTGGCGGGCCTTCTTCAGGGAAAACAACAGTCCTCCAAGGGTTAACAAAATTAGGTTATTTTACAGCGCCTGATGTAGCCAGGGATTACATTAACCAAGAAATAGCTAATGGTAAGTCTCTAAAAGAAATCCGGAGGAATGAGGCCGAATTTCAAAGAATAGTTTTGAAAATGAAAATTGAGAGGGAGAAAAAAATACCAAAAAATAAGACAGTCTTTCTTGATAATGCTGTCCCTTGCAGTATTGCTTATTATCAAACTTGCGGATTAAATCCTCAGGGAGTTATCCAATTGTGCCGGGAAAATCAATATCAAAAAATATTCTTTCTGGAACAGCTTTCAATAAAAAAAGATTATGCCCGGACTGAAAATGCCAAAACTATTAGAAAACTAAATAAATTATTAAAAGAGGGGTACAAAAATTTAGGATATAAGGTGATTGACATTCCGGCAATGTCAATTGAAGAAAGAATTCAAAAAATTTTAGCCGAAGTGAACAAAGATTGACTCTCAAAACCAAAAAACCGCATTGAAAGCGGTTTTTTGGTAGCCCTGTTTGCTTCTAGGAAGTTCGTTTCCGGAAAAATTTCCAAGTGGGAGTCCAAGAGGCAGCCCAAGGGCTACCATCATTTCAGACTTCCTAAAAAAACTTTTGTACCAGAATCTAACTAGAAGTTGCAGGGCTAATTTAATTATATATCCGACTGAGGAAGGATGTCAAATGACATCTGACGAAGGAAGGATAAAGATGATCTTTAGATTCATCGCTTTTACAAATCCAACACTTCTACCATTTGTTTTATCAAAGAAACTACTACCGGCGGGGGTAGCAAACTATAGGAAGGCATCCCTTGGTCATCAAGCATCTGCCAGGGTTTTTCAATTGTTTTTACTGATTTTGTTTTATCTGACCATTGATAGCTATATTCCGGGGTGATTTCGTAATCGTCAACATATTTTGAGGCCTCTTTTGCCGGAAGAGAATTTCTCAAAAGAACTTTTGGAATTCCATACAAAGAGAAAGCTCTCTCCATTAATTTTCCATCCATTTCTAATCTTTTTCGAATTGGTTCAACGCCTAGTTCATCCCCTTCTTTTGAAATCATTCTGGCCCCCCGGCAATTGGGATTGTCACAAATAAGATAAAATTCTTTACTCTTTTTGTCATACTCAACTTTTGATGTCGGAAGAAGTTTTAAATTTCTGGAAGTTTGACAAAAAGGACAAATTCTTCTCCATTTTATTCTTTCATCAATTACCGCTTCCGGAACATCAATTAGAATAAAAATATCTTGGTCTTCCCGGTAACCAATCAAATCCCGAAAAAATAAGGAATAGGAAATTTGGTCTAAATCTCTGGGAAAGCCGTCAATAAAAAGGACTTTCTTTTTTCTCTCGGCTATTTCTCTCTTGACCAAAGCTAAAATTAATTCAGTAGGTAAAAGAGTTTCAGTATTTCTTTTTTTGAAGGCAGAGATTGCCTGGTTAAGAGGAAGAAATCCCCGATATTGTTTTTCTAAAAAATTAATTATAGGGGCCCGTTCTGCGGGAAGGTGGTGGGCGGGTTGTAGTCTTTTTTCTTTTCTTAATTCTTCATCAACTTCTCTGACCATGTCCCCAATCGAAAAATGACTAATCTTGGCTGAATCAATCGCTTCAGCAAACATCTTAGAATAGGTTCCTTTGCCGGAATTCTTTTTCCCCAAAAGATAAGCAACAAAGGTATGGCGCTTTAAAAACTCTTTCAACTTTTTAATTTCTGGGCCAGCTTTAAATTCAAAATAAGCTTTTCTGTCTTTGGGGTCAGTTAAATTAAACTTCGGAGCACATAACTTATGTGCTCGACCGCGCACAAAATTATTTTGTGTTTTGGTTTGAGTTAATCCCTCAATTTTAGTTTTAAAGATTGGGAATCGCATAATATCTGAATGTCGCCATTTTTATCGGTTCTTAAAATTTTTATACCATACTTTTCTAAAGTATCCAATGTTTCTTGATGAGGATGCTGGTAGGGATTGTCTTTACCGGCTGAAATTACGGCAATTTCTGGGGAAACCTTCTCTATAAATTCTTCCGAATTAGAAGTCTTTGAGCCATGATGACCAACTTTTAAAACGTCTGAAGCAAGGTCAGTTTCCTCATCTACTAGTTTTTTCTCTACTGATTTATAAGCATCACCGGTAAATAAGAAAGAGTTCTCACCAAAAATTAATTTAGCGACAATGGAAGTATTGTTGCTGTCTTTAAAACTTTTTCCCTCTAACTTTTCAAACGGATACAACACTTCCATATATCTATCGACTTCGTAAGTCGATAGATTGATTCTCTGGCCGGCTTGAGCGATTTTTATCTTGGCTCCTTCGTTTTTAATTAACTTAACCCATTCATTGTACTCTGAAGTATCTCGTACGATTCCGGTCCATAAAATATTCTCAACTTTATATCTTTTGAGAACTTCAATTAGGCCGGCCAGATGATCGTGTTCGGGATGGGTTAAAACTATTAAATCAATAGTTCTATCCCAAAATGGTAAACTCTCGGCAAGCTTTTCTAAAATAAGATAACTGGGTCCGCCATCAATTAAAATCTGATTCCGAGAAGGAGTTTCAATGAATATGGCTTCCCCCTGCCCAACATCAAAAAAAGTTACCTCCAATAATTGAGGTTTATTTGAGTCATAAACAACCAGCCAGGCTAAAATATTAAGGAAAAATAAAAGACCTAAAACAAAAAAGCTAACTTCTCTGGCTCCTTTTCTCATTTTTTAATGATATTTAAAAAAACTCAAAACCGCAGATAACGGCTTTGAGCTAAAAATATTTCTTTTTAATTGAATTTCCTTATTCTCAGATTACTTAAGCCTTTCCCATAATCCGGAACATCTTGGTGCCACACTTCGGACAAGTCCCAGTCATTGCTCTTCTTTTTGTTCCGCCCTTTCCCTTCATGGCAATTTCTTTGGGATTTTGCATGTCCCTTTTTGCTTTACATTTTACGCAATAAGCTTCAACAGCCATAATTTATTTAAAAGATTTTAAAATTTTCAAACCGACCTTTACCGAAGCACATAAGTTCTTTATGTGCTCGGTGAACTTTATCCACAACTTATTTTACCTTAATTTAAGCAGAAATACTAGTCAAGTCCCTATCCTTTCACGAATAAACCACAAAGGCAGCGGCCATTTTTCTCAATTTCTTCCCGATGCCACTGACAGGGACAGATTTTTCCTTTGTCTTCTTCTTTATTTCCCGTTACTCTTCGGCAGGGACAATATCTTTCCCCAAAATTTTTTTCATTCTCTAACATCCCTTTAATTAAACTTTCCACCATTTCTCGATTTGGATTTAACTTAAACCCATTTTCCTCAGCGTATTCTTGGTAATTTTTAATTATTCTTTCTATCTCTTCTGGTTTTTTATTAATTTGTTGGGTGGTAGATGAATTATAGTCTTTTAACATTTTATCTAATAGTTCCCTCACTGCTGGCTCCGGTCTTGCTCCAATAAATCCACTGATTGGTTTTCC
>CAZJYW010000004.1:0-29109 GCA_964550395.1 uncultured Candidatus Saccharibacteria bacterium | reverse complement strand
ACTCCTAAAATTCCGGCTCCAGCCAATATCGGACCAATGTTTATCCCTAATTCAGACAAAATCATCATTATCGCCATCAGCCAAACGGCGATTTTCAAGGCACCGGTAAAAACCCCGATTAAAGTATTCTGCCTTTTTTCCGTTGCCTCTTTAGTGGTGTCTTTCACTCCCCTTCTGACTATCCTCTCAATAATTTTCCCCCCGATTCTGTCAATTGAATAAACAGCGATTAAAATAATCAGAATCTTTATCCCGTGGGCAAGAAACCAGGCGATTATTTTTGGGATAATATTTTCCATATTATTTTATAATAACAATTCTTTAAAAAGTTTTAAATAGTCCCTCAAAAGCCGAGGCATTAAGAATTTTTCTCTCACCGTTTCTTTAGCAACTGTTCCTAATTTTTCTCTTAATTCAGGATTTTTAATGAGCTGAATAATTCTCTTTGCTGCTTCTTTTGGCGTAGAAACCCAAAATCCATTTTTGCCATCTTCAATTTGAAGTTTTATCCCTCCAACTTTTCCGCCAATCACTGCTTTTCCCTTCCACATTGCCTCTGCCACGGTCATCCCAAATCCTTCCCTAATTGATTTTTGTAAAATCACACCTGAAACAACCTGAAAGGCATTAACAAAAGTGTCTACTTTTAAAGAACCTATTCTATCAGGATTAGAAAAAAGAAAAATATCAGGCATTCCTCTTGCCTCTCTTTCTACTTCTTTAAATATTTTCATTGCCTCAGGATCATCTCGAGCTAAAAAAAGGCCAACCAGGGCCAATTGGAGATTGGGAATTTTCTTTTTAGCTAATTTAAAGGCTTCAATTACTCCCAGAGGATCTTTCCAGGGATCGAATCTTGAAATTTGACTGATTAAAGGTTTTTCTGTATCTATTCCAAAACTTTCTAAAATCATTTTAGCTTTTTTTAATTCAAGGAGTTTATTTTTATCCATTAAAGGGTCAATGGCTGGCGGAAAAGTCACCGTCTTTTCTTTTATTTCTTTTTGGACAAATTCTCTGGAGGTGAGGACAATTTTATCATACATTCTAAAAGTTCCGGCAAAAAAATTCCAGGCTTCTGGATTGGGTGAAGTTAAATCAATATGCAGGCGACAAATTGAGGGATGAAAATGAGGTAAATACAAAATTACGCCGGCTGGCTGAGGGTCATGAATTACCCAGATATCAGCTTTCATATCTCTCATCAGAAAGGCGATTCTTTCTACATGTTGTAAATATTTTACCTGATGCCGGAGAGGGAAAGGATACTCTTTGCCCTGAAGAGCATTATGAATTTCTTTGGTGATTTTAAAAAAATTCTCTCCAGGAGAAATTGTATACCATTCCGTCCTTAAACCCACTCCTTTCATTAAAGGAACCAAGCTCTTTAAAACCTCAGCCACTCCACCCCCACGAGGAGTAGAATTTACCATTTTTACTTTTAATCCCTTAAAATCTTTAGCTAAATTTTTTATCTCTTCCAAAAGCTCATTAGAAATTATCCCCTGATATCCTTCTAATTTTTGAATTTGAGTTTTGACCAAAGGTAGCATATTTCTTATTTTTTTAATTCTTCAATAGCCAATTTTACGGCGCCGGCCACCGGCTCTTTTTTGGGAATAATAAATTCAACCCTAGGGGCAATCTTTTTAATTTCTTTTTTTACTTCTTTCAAAAAAATCTCTGATTTTAAGACGCTGCCAACTAAAACCAGAGAAAGTTTTTTCTTTTGAAAATTTAAGTTTTTGATTACTGCCTTAGCGGCCAAAATTGCTTCTTTTGCAGCTTCTACCATTATTCCTTTGGCCACTTTATCTTCTCTTTGGCTTGCTTTGTCACAAAAAATAGAAAGGGACGGAACAATTTTAAAAGGATTTTGGTAAACAATATTTAAAAAATCATCTTCCCTTTTTATTTTTAATTTTTTGAAAATTAATTTAGTTAAAAGGGTCTTTTGGCCACGGCCATCCAAATCTTTTAAAATTGCTTGAAAAACCTTTTGACCAATAAAGAAAGCTCCACCCTCATCAGCCAGCCACCCCCAACCAGAAGTATGAGCTTCTTTATCTTTCCACCAACCGTGAACCACACAACCTGTTCCACAATTTAATATCAATCCGCACCCTTTAGCTCCGGCCCAAAAAGCCACTTTCTGATCAGAATCAATTTCCACTCTTCCCTTAAAAATTTTTGAAATCTTTTTATGTTTTTTCAATTCTTTTTCTATCTCCTTTTTCTTAAATTTAAATTCCTCAGCCACTGCCGGCAAACCAATAAAAGTCGACGAAATCTTTTTTCCTTTTGCTTCTTTCAAAACTTGATAAATTGCT
Organism: uncultured Candidatus Saccharibacteria bacterium; assembly: GCA_964550395.1. Lineage (GTDB taxonomy): Bacteria > Patescibacteriota > Minisyncoccia > Minisyncoccales > CAZJYW01 > CAZJYW01. The sequence goes on along the minus strand of CAZJYW010000004.1, from coordinate 26,779 downwards.
TCAGCTAAATTTTCAACTGCTTTTTCTAGCCCCAAATTTCTGAGATGAGATGAATTTGTCCTTGCCATTTTCAAAATTTTTCCATTTAAATCAGCCAGAGTAGCGACCGTTTTTGTTCCTCCGCCATCAACTCCGATGACATAATCATGATTTTTTAGAAACATAATTTTATTAATTTTCTAAAAAAGCTTTGGCCTTTTTGAGAATTTCTTTTGCATTTTTAAAATTCAATCGGGCTATCGCTTCTTCATAAGATAGCCATTTATGCCCAATATGCTCCCAGGAAATTTTTACTTCTTCAGTTCTCGTTTCAACCAAGAAGAAAGTGGCAATTTTAAAAATATTTTTTCCTTTAAATTTAAAAAAATATTTAATATGTTCTTTAAATCCTTTTATAAATTCAATATCCTTTAATCCAGTTTCTTCCTCCACTTCTCTTTTAACTGTTTCTTCTAAATTTTCTCCTTTTTCCACGTGCCCCTTTGGAAAATCCCAGTAAGGACGGGGTCTTCTGGCACCAGATTGATAATGTAAAAGTAGGTAAAAATTTTTACCCTCGTCTTTCCTAAAAACCACTGCTCCGGCTGATTTTTCTAAAGGCATAAATTACCCGAGCGTTAGCGAAGGGTGGAGATAAACGAAGTTCATCGACTAAAAAATTTAAGTAATTTCTCTAAGGATCGGGTATTAACGATATCTTCTTTTTCGGCCCAGCCGCGGCGGGCCTGGGCAATCCCTAACTCAATAAAACGCAGCTGATCTTTATGATGAGAATCAGCATTTATTACCATTTTAACTCCCGCTTCTTTTGCTCTTCTGATATTTTCGGCATTTAAATCTAATCTTTCAGGAAAAGAATTTATTTCCAAAATAACTCCGAATTCTTTGGCTGCTCTTAAAATTTTGTCAAAATCACAGAGATATTCATCTCTTCTTTTTAAGATTCTGCCTGTTGGGTGAGAAATAATATCAATGTTAGGATTTTTCATTGCTTTTATTATTCTCTCTGTCATTTTGTTTTTTTCCATTTTGAAGTTGGAGTGAATACCAGCAATAGCATAATCTAATTTTTTAAGGGCTTCGTCTTTAATGTCAATCGAACCGTCATTTAAAATATTAGTTTCTGCGCCCTGCAAAACTTTGAAGCCTTTAAATTTTTCATTTATTTTATCAATTTCTTTTCTTTGATTTGTTAATTTCTTCTCATCTAAACCGTGTTCAATTCTTAAAAATTTAGTATGGTCGGAAATCCCTAAGTATTCATAGCCCATATCCTGAGCTGCTTTTGCCATTACTTCAATCGAATTTGCTCCCCCATCCCATTCGGAATGACAATGTAAATCTCCCTTAATGTCTTTATATCCAATAACTTTAGGCAATTTTCCTTTTAAACCAGCCTCAATTTCTCCTTGATTCTCCCTCAGTTCTGGCTCTATCCAGGGAAGACCAAGAATTTTATAAACTCCGGCTTCGCTCCAACCAGCAATCATTTTCTTTCCTTTAAAAAGACCATATTCTGAAAGTTTTAACCCTTTATTTATGGCAATCCGCCTAGTAGCAATATTGTGCTCTTTGGAACCGGTAAAATATTGAAGGGCTGAACCATAACTTTTCTTTTTCAATGCTCTTAAATCTATATCAAACCCCTCTTTTACTTTAATGGAAGATTTAGTTGGGCCCTTCCCCCAAACTTTTACTATTTCCGGTAAAGAAAGAAAAAAATCCATTACTTTTTTAGGATTTTTTGTGGTTACTAAGATATCGACATCACCTATGGTTTCTTTCATCCTTCTTACCGACCCGGCGGCACTAATTTGTTCAACCTCTTCTAAACTTTTTAATCTCTCTAAAATTTCTTTAACTTTAGGTAAAATCTCACCTAAAAGAAATCTTCCCTTGCTTCTTTTTAAAAAGGCGATTCCTTCTAAAATATTTTTTTCCGTTTTCTCACCAAAGCCAAACAAAGAAGCAATTTTATGGGCTTTTGCTGCTTTTTCTAAGTCCTTCAAATTCCTAATTCCTAATTTTTGATATAAAATTTTTGCTCTTTTTGGACCCATTCCCTCAACGGCAATTATTTCTTCCAAATCAATAGGTGTTTTCTTTTTTAATTTTTCGTAGCCTTTAATTCTGCCTGTTTTCAAATATTCCTCGATTTGTCTGGCAATACTCTCGCCCACCCCCGGAATTCCTTCCAAGGCTTTTACTCCTCCTCTTTTATGAATTTCTTCTACGTCTTCTTCTAAGGTTTCCAAAGTGATAGCTGCCTTTTGATAAGCATAAGGCTTGAAGGCTACTTCTTCCATTTCTAAATAATCAGCGATTTCATAAAAAATTTTAGCTAATTCCTGATTTTTCATCCTATTTTTCTTCTTTTTGGAAAATTTCTTTTAAACTAAAACGAAAGCCGTGGTCAAAAACTCCTTTAATATCTTTTCTCAAAAATAAAAGTAAAGCAGCACCAATTAAGCCGATAATCCCCACGGCAATAAAAACTGGGTTAAAGCCGAATTGAGTTACTGCCCAACCTCCGATTGCCCCAGAAATGCCAGCTCCTAAACCAACTGAAGTGGCATCTAAGCCCCATCCAGTTGATTCCATGCCCTTGTCAATATGCCTAGTAAAAATTGCTGGCCAGGCTGAAAGCGATATCGCCATGGCTATAGCGTGAATTGCTTGAAGTGAATAAATATGCCAGGGGAATTTAGCAAAGATAAATCCAAAAGGAGCTAAAGCAGCAACAAATAATCCAACAGTTAAAAACCAATAATCGTCTCTTTCACTGGGCCGAGAATCCAAAAAAATTCCGATCGGAACTCTTAATAAAGACATCAAGATTAAATAAATTGCTGAGGATAAACCGGCGACCAAGGCATCTCCCCCTTGAATTTTTTGAACAATAAAAATAGCAAAAATGGGCGTAATTAAACCCCAGCCGGCATAAAAAACCAAGTCGCTTAAAATTAAATATTTAGCAATCCGATTGATTTTAAATTTCATTATTATTTTCCAACCACTTTTATTATTATTTCTCTTTCTCTGGGCCTATTATCGAAGTCAACTAAAACGAGCTGTTGCCATTGCCCCAAAACTAATTTTCCATCTTCAATTGGAACAGCTAAGCAAGGATTCATTAAAGCCGCCCTAATATGGGCGTAGCCATTACAGTCTCCCCATTTTTTACAATGTTCATAATTTTCATTCATTGGAGCAATAATTTCTAAGGCTCTTTTTAGGTCCTTAATCGCTCCTTCTTCATATTCAATTGTCGTTATGGCACAAGTTGAATAAGCAACAAAAACTAAACAAATTCCATCTTTCACTTTCGATTTCTCAACTTCTTTTTCAACCATAGAGGTTATATCAATGATATCGGTGAATCCTTTGGTAGAGATATTAAATTTCATAGTTTTTAACTCCCACACCAAAATTTTGTGTTGGGATCTTTTTAAATAGAGTATTTCTTATCAAACCTATTCCTAATCGATATAAAATTACTACTCCAACTAAAGCAATAATTAGTTCGGCTCCGCGAATAATCATAGTAAAAGCAGTGGCCGTGGAGATACCCAACCCTAGCGAATTGAAGGCAAAAATCTGGATTGCTTCATGGGTCCCCAAAGCAGCGGGAATAGGAATCATTGCCGCCAAATAAGTAAAACCGAGAATAGATAAGACAGACAAGGCACTAATACTTTTTCCTAAAAAGAGGACTAAAAGCCAGGTTCGAAGATACATCGCTGCTGTTCTCAAAAAAGAAAGGCCAAACCCTTTCCACATCGATTTCCTTTCCGGTTTAAAAAAATCAAAAATTTCTTTTTCGGTTTCTAAAATTGCATTGCCTTGGTCGAAATTTTTTAAACCTAATATTTTCAAAATAAACCTGGCCATGCTTTTTCTTCTAAAGGTGTTTAAATAAAAATAGCTAATTCCTCCGGCGAAAAATAGAAATACTCCGCCAAAAATTATTACCAATTTCATTGAAGGAAAGCCAATCATTAAAAGGAAAAATAAAACTCCAAAAAAAATAACTACCAAATTGGTAGTCCATTCTAAAATTCTATCGATAAATACCGAGGCCATTCCTTTTGACCAAGGTACGGAATTGTTTTTTTTCAAAACATAACCTCGGAAAATTTCCCCAGCGAAAAGCAAAATTGGGGCTAAAAACATTACCGAAAAACCGGCCAGATAGGGATTAAGAAGATTTCTAAAAGAAATTTTGACATTTTCTCCTTTTAAAATCTCTTTCCATTTCCAATTTCCAATCAGTATCGTTAGGACAGTTAAGCCAAGAATAACTAACCCTTGCCAACCGGTAAAAACCAAAAAGGCATTTTTTATTTCCGACCAACCTACTACTTTACCAATCCAAATAAACAATCCTACTCCAATCAAAAGAGAAATCAAAAAAAACAAAAGCTTCTTCATATGGCAAGCCCCGCCCTTTCCTTTCTTTTAGAAAGGGCGGGGCGAAGGTGAAGAAGATATTTTTTGAAAAAAATATCTTCGCCTATTCTTCATCTTACCCCAACTTTGACTAGAAACAAAACCCCCAAAAATTAGGAGATTTTAAAAATTAATAAAATTTATCTTTTTACTTACAAAGTTTTAACAATTCTTTGGCATTTTTTATTGCATAACCCATGGCATCATTGTTGAAATAGCAATAAACGTTAGCAGATTTTAGCCATTTTTTAATTTTCTGAGACAATACTTCCAGTTCTTTTTGGGTGTAATTTGAGCTAAATAAAACTTTTGAACCGTGCATTCTGAGATAAATAAAATCAGCAGTTACCTCTTTTGTCTTTGGGTAGTTTGGCGAGTCAGCAATTACCCAGGCAACATTATATTTTTTAAACAGTTCATAGATTTTCTCATCGCACCAACTTTTATGTCTAAACTCAAAAGCAAATCGCAAACTGCCCGAGGACGGACCTCGGGCTAAACTTAAAGGTTTTAAAAATTCGGTGAGTCTTTTTAGATCAACCTCAGTTGCCTTAAAACTAGGAGGGAATTGAAATAAAATCGGTCCTAATTTTTCTTTAAGATTCAAGGCATTCTCAATAAAAGTTTCCCAAGCATCTTTCACTCCGCTTAATCTTTTAATATGAGTGATAAACCGGCTGGCTTTTACGGCAAATAAAAAATCATCGGGAGTTTGCTTGTACCAATTTTGATAGGTGCTTGGCTGGGGTAAACGATAAAAAGAATAATTTATTTCAGCAGTTTTAAAATGTTGAGAAAAATATTTGAGTTTAGTTTTTGATGGTAAATCTTCAGGATAAAAAATTCCCTCCCAGTGTCCGTAAACCCAACCCGAGGTCCCAATAAAAAGTTTTCTTTTTGGCATAATTAGCGGAGTTTATTTTCAAGAAAGGAGACAATTTGAGAACCGACTTCCGGAGAATCCCAAAAATAATCATGCCCTGGAGCATGAAAAGCTTGAGAAAACGGAAGATTTTGACCACTCACCTTTGAAGAAATCCATTTAAAGGGAGCTTTGATTAAAGTAAAAAGCAAAGTTCTTATTTCTCCTGCCGACAAACTATCTTTCCCATCGTTATTTAGCTGAAGAACATTTTCAGATTCAAAAGTTTCCGTCCAAAACGGAGTTCCAACTTCAATGGCATAAATCTGAGAGTTTTCTGAAATTTCTTCTATAGTTTCATCAACCAAAGCTGCTCCACTAGAAAGACCAGCCATAATAATTTTTTTATCAGGGAATTGCTCCACTAAAAATTCTACTTTCTCAGCCAAAATTTCTGAAGAAGATTTAAAAGAATTTAAGAAATCTCTAGCTCCAGTTATTTTCCCAAAAAAGTCATCTTTAGTTCGGATGTAAGGAATCACCAAAGCATTATAACCCCAGTCCTTAAAAGTTCTTTCAATTCCTTCAATAATCGGAGTAAAATCTTCGGCTTTTTCCAGGGGGGTATTCCCCCAGCCCCCGGAGTTAAAAATAATGACGACGTCACTATCAGAAGCTAAATTCAGAGCTTCTTGGAATTGAAGATTCCCTGGTAAAACCTCTGGGCCAAAAAGAAAAAACAAACTTCCCAAAAGAATTAAAATAAGAATAAGGTGTTTTATCTTTTTCATTTTTGATGAAACTTCTTCTCTAAAGTTTTGAGAAATTCGAGCAAAATAGGATCGTCTATTAATTCTTCTATTTGAATCCACCAGGGCTCAATTGCAAATTGTTTCTTTGCATCCCAATATTCCAAAGCCTGTAATAGATTTTCTACTCGATCTACTTGGCGAACAAATCTTCCTTCTCGGGTTAACCCTTTCTCGTAGTCGGCCCAAAGTTTTCTTATTTCTTTCTTTAAATCGGGAGGTAGTTTTAAAATTAGTTTTTCTAAGGATTCTGTCTCTTTTTTATACTTTTCAAGGAAACTTTTTTCTTTTTCTCTTTTTGAAAGCCTCGGCCATTTACTGACTATTTGCTTCCATTGTTTTTTATCCACGGTAAGGAGTTTATCATAAGGAGTGGTATCTCCAGCATAGACTTCACAGAGGTCATGAATTAGAGACATTTTAAGGATTTTATTTACGTTAAGCTTTTTCTGTCTGCTTAAAAGCCAAGAGATTATCGCCATTCGAAAGGTATGGGAAGCAATTGTCTCTGGCTCCTTTACTCCCCTGAACACCCATCCTTTTCTTTTCTTTCTTTTTAATTTTCCTATTTCAATAAAAAAATTAAGAAGCTCTTTCATGCGTATTTAATTTATCGTATTTTGCTAAAATTAAAAGCGGAGAAGATAAATCTTCTTTATCTATGCTAACGCTTGATAAGAGAGGAAAATTTCCTCTCCAAAATGAAAGAATTCAAAACCTCTTAAACTTAAACAGTCCTGTATTTTATTTTTTTGATTTTGTAAATTGTCTTTATTGGGGAAGAAACAAGAATCTCATCTCCGACCCGATGGCCAAAAAGAGTTTTACCGACTGGCGACTCATTGCTAATTTTTCCTAAGGAAGGATTAGCTTCCAAGGAACCAACAAGAGTAAACTCATCTTTTTGACCATCTACTTCAACTAAAATGGTAGCTCCTAAGTCAATAATATTTTGTCTTTCTTTAGAGGGTGGTTTAATTAATTCAACATTCTTTAAAATATTTTCTATCTCAGCTATCCTGGTTTCCAAAAAACTTAAATCTTCCCGAAAGGAAAGATATTCCGGATTAATATCTTCAGAATGCCAAATTTTAGGAATCTCTCCTTTGGTTTTAGCAAATTTAAGACCCTTAAGGTCTTGATATTCTTTTCTTATTCTTTCAAGACCTTCTTTGGTTAAATAAAACTTTTTTTCTTCCGCCATAATTTTTGAAAAATCCCCTTTGGCGAGGGGATTAGTTTTAAAGTGAATAATTTTTGCTAACCCCCTCAACGAATTATTTTTCCAAATAAAACAACAATGGTGGCATAAGACCACTTAAGGTGGATAGGAGCTCTGAGAATATTAATTTTTCCTGTATTTTTTCCTAACATTTTTAAGATTAATCTTTCTCCTAATTTAATTATATTCTTTCAAGAAACCCTGTCAAGGCTTTTTGAAAAATCTACTATTTTATCGGGATTTTTTTATAAATTCAAAAATCTTTTCTTTTGTTCTAAAATAAATTAATGATTGAAATTGACGGCGCTATAGGCGAAGGAGGGGGTCAAATTTTAAGAACAGCTTGTGCTCTTTCGGCGGTGACTAAAAAACCTTGCCATGTTTTTAATATTAGGCACGGTCGCCCCAAGCCCGGTTTAATGCCTCAGCATCTTTTAGGAATTCAGGCGCTATCTCAGCTTTGTAATGGGAGGCTAGAAGGAAACTATCTTAACTCAGAAGAAATTAAATTCTATCCTGAAGAAATTAAGGCAAAAGATATTCATGTAAAAATTGAAACTGCAGGAAGTATTACCCTTGTTTTGAAAACTTTAATTCCGCCAACTTTATTTACCCGAACCATAGCGAAGGGTGAAGAAGAAACTTTAGTTTCTTCACCTACTCCCGAACCTGTAAAAATTATTTTTGATGGCGGAGCGACTGATACTTTTTTCTCTCCAACCATTGATTATTTCCAATATGTATTTTTAAAATTTTTAGACTGCAACCCGCCCACCACATCCTCCCTCTCGCTTCGCGCACGGGCCCCTAGAATGGGCGGAAAAGTAGAAATTAATATTTTAAAAAGAGGCTATTATCCAGAAGGTGGAGCTAAAGTTGAAGCGACTATTTACCCTTCTAAACTGAAAAGCCTTGATTTAACTGAAAGAGGTAAGCTTCAAAAAATTCTATTAATTTCTGGCGCTTCCGAATTTTTGAAAGATAAAAAAGTTGCTGAAAGGCAATCAGCTGGAGTAAGAGAGATTTTAGGAAAATTAAAATTACCAATAGAGGAAAAAGTGGAATATTATCAGACTCAGTGCCCAGGAAGCCAAATTTGTTTAGTGGCCGAATTTGAAAATACGGTAATGGGAACTGATAATTTAGGAAAATTAGGAAAGCGAGCCGAAGACGTTGGAAAAGAAGCAGCCTTGGAGTTATTAAAAGAACAAAAATCCAGAGCTTGCCTCGATAAACATTTAGCTGACCAAATTCTGCCCTATCTAGCTTTGGCTCCTGGGAAAAACCAAGTGACCGTTTCAGAGGTTACCAACCATTGCAAAACCAACATCTGGGTTATTGAGAAATTTCTTGAGGGAAAATTTGAAATAAAAGAAAATTTAATTACCTGGCGTACCTAAAATAATCCGCGGAAATCCAAAGAATCAGCATATTGTTTAGCAAATTAAGTGAAAAAGGCCAATTACCTTTTTCTGCTTTCCTTCTTCTTCAGATTCTTCTTTTTGGATATTGAAAGTTTTTACTGCTTCTTCAGTCTTATCAATAATTAATCCAATGCCTCCGGAAAGGATTTCTTCTTTAGCTTTATCGGTTACCTTAGCCAGTCCCGATTCGCCAGTGCCAATAATAATTAATTCTGGATTTTGTTCAATTGCCCTTTTAACATCTTCAACGTCAATAATATGGCTTTCCCCTCGCCACCATTTTAAAACTTCACCAGCCCAACGAACTTCGACATCGTACTCATAGGTTTTTCCGTCGATAGTAATTGAACCAAATTTGTATTCATCTATCATCGAAATAAATCGAAGATTTATTGAAGATTGAGATGAATTTCTAATTCATCAATCATATTTAAGACTTGACCATTTACCGCAGCGATCTCCCCATCTGGCCACTACTTTTCCATCTATTCTAGCTTCAATTACCTCACAGCGATTTGGGCAACTATTACAGACAAAGGAGGTACATTTAATATCTTTATCAGAAATTTCAAAACCGAAAAATTTAGTGTTTTGAGGAGCTAAATCTTTAACCAATAAGGCTACCCCAAAAGCTCCGATCACCATATTATATGGGGGAATAATAATTTTTTTCCCCAGGGCTTCCTCAAATGCCTTTCTCATCCCTAAATTTTCACTTACTCCTCCCTGAAAAACAATCGGTGGCTTTATATTTTTTCCTTTAGCTACATTATTTAAAAAATTCCTAGCTAAACCTTGGCAAAGTCCAGCTACAATATCTTCGGTTTTGTGGCCAATTTGTTGTTTGTGAATCATATCTGATTCGGCAAAGACGGTACATCTTGAGCCAATAGTAGTTGGGGTTTCCGCCTTTAAAGCTAATTCACCAAACTTTTCAATTGGGATTTTAAGACGAGAAGCTTGAGCATCAAGAAACGAACCAGTACCAGCTGCACAGATTAAGTTCATGGCAAAATCAACTGCCACTCCATTTTCTAAAATTATAATTTTTGAGTCTTGACCACCAATTTCGATTACGGTTCTGACATCAGGAACAAAATAGCTAGCTCCTTTAGCATGAGCTGTAATTTCATTTTTGATTAGGTCGGCTCCAGTAATTACTCCGGTTAAATATCTAGCTGAACCAGTAGTTCCTACTCCAGCAATTTTAATCCCTGGGTTATGTTTTGAAATCTGATTTTTTAATTCTCTTAGCCCCTTCTGAACAGCTTTTATCGGATCCCCCTCGGTTTGAAGATAAAGAGAAGATAAAACCTGGTTTTTAGTATCAACCAAAACCAAATTAGTAGAAATTGAACCGACATCGATACCTAAATAAGTTTTCATGATTTTTCTATGGCGATGAACTGCGTTCATCTTCACGCTGCGCTCGCTTCGCTTCGCTTGCGTCTCTGATGAACTGCGTTCATCTTCACGCTGCGCTCGCTTCGCTTCGCTTGCGTCTCTGATGATAATTCCTAACTACATCGACAAAAGCCTCCAACCTGGTATTAATTCCAGCTTCAGCTACCTGTTCATCCAAAGATAAAGACAAAAAGGGGATGCCACTTTTTTGATGAATTTTTTGCAAAATGGGCCTGACCGTAACCTCAGGCATACAGCCGAAAGGTAAAAGGTGGATTATTCCATCGAAATCTTTTTTTATATAATTTAGCATTTCATAAATAGCATCTCTTCCATGACCTCCGACCGTAGAACGTAAATAAGGATTTATTTTTCTTTGAATAATCCAATCTTTCCAGGGGAAAATTAATTTTTTTAGATGATAGGTAATGTCCATCTCTCGATGAACTTCAATCTCTTCTCTCCCCAGTTTACTTTCAATGTTATAATTTATGGTTGGGTCACAAACAGTATAAATTTCGCCAATTAGGGCTATCTTGGGAAGTTTTTTGTTTTTCTCAATTTGAACTTGGGAAAATCTTTTTAAAATTTCTTTTTTAATTTTTGAAAAATCTTTTTCTTTGTCTATCTTTTCAATCTCCGAGAAACTCTCAGATAATATTCTATCAGTGATTCCTTTCTCGATTTCTCTAGGTCGATAAAATTGAGCTATTTTTTCAATTTTCTCAATCAAATTTAATTTTTTAAAGAAAAAGCGAGCCGCTTTTAGAATCTGCCAAGTTGAAACTCCAGAAATTTTTTTTATTGTTGAATAAATATCTTTAGGGGTAGCCCTAAAATCTAAAAAATTAATGTCATAACCTGCCTCTTTTATAACTTTTTCTTGAACTACCCCATAATATCTTTGTCGACAAGAACCGCCAATGTTTTGAACCATAAAAACTGTGTTTGCTCCCTTTCTTAAACTGGGGATGACATTGCCCAAAGTTACCTTTAGGGGAAAACAATACATTTCAGGAGAAACTTTTACTCCCTCAGCAATGGTTTGAGGGTTGGTTAGCTCTGGAGGAATAACTTCTAAGCCCAGCTGGTCAAACAGGGTTTTAAAGGCAATGGTATAATTTCCCCATCTAGCAAAAGTAACGATTGGCTTCATATTGTATCCATAAAGGCTTCTAATCTGGTTTGGATTCCAGCTTCGCCAGTTTGTTCATCAATTAATAAATACAAAAAGGGAACTTTATTTTCTTTAAATTTTTTTTCGACAAATTCTTTTAAAACTGCGTCACAGCCACACTGAAAAGAAGAAATTTCAAGTGCTCCAGTAATGCCATAATTCAATATCCGGTCAATTTTTTCCATTATCTCTTTTCCAAATTCCCAGTGGAATTCTGGATAACCTTCATTCCTGATTTTGGACTTTGAGCTTCGGATTTCATCTATTGGTACTTCGTCAATAAATATAGACTGGGCTCCTAATTTTTCCAATTTTTCTTTTACCCCTAAATTGACATAATCATCATATAGATTATAGGGATGGGAAACCAAAACTATTTTCCTTTCCTTCATTTCCATTTCTTTTAGAAAATCTTCTTTTTCTTTTTCCTTCAATTCTTTTTCTTTTAGGAAAGCGACCTTTGCTGCTTCTTCTGTTTCTCTCGGAGTCTTATTTAATTTTCTTCCAAATCTTCCTAAAGTTTTCTCAAATTTTTCCTTTCTCGCATCAAAAGTTTCAGTTAAAATTGGGGTTTTGACTAACATTTTAGATAGATCAGGAAGTGCAAAAAATTTTGGACAATATTCTAATTTTTCTTTATTAGTTTTTAATCTCGGGGTGAAAATGTAATCACATTTCCCATCAAGCCATAAAAGATGGCCAAAAAATACCTTCTCAGCAAAGCAAGTCTCAGGATCAGAGGCCGTAACTCCCATTTCAACAATTTCTTTATTAGTCGGGGGGGAAAGCAAAACTTTAAAACCGAGCTCTTCAAAAAAATCCTCCCAAAAATGAGGTTGCTTCCAATAAATTAAAGCTCTTGGAATACCAATGGTCATATTTTTAAAAAAGAGTCCTTTGCCCCGACAAACTTTTTTGTTCACCTTTGGAAAAAATTCTTATTTTTCCGTAAACTCCGTCATAACCTGGCTCGATATTTACTCTCTCTTCCCTAACCCGAATTATACCCTCGGCAATTTCCGGTAAAGTGATACTCTCTAAATCTTGACGGGGGACATCAAGCAAAACCTTAAATTCATTTCCAAATTTTTCAATTAGATTTTTATATTCTTCGTCAACTTGTTTTGTCCTTACCGTTACACCAAAAGCATCAGCAACTATTTCTGTCAAAGGAACTAAGCTTTTGAAAGGAATGGAAGCAACTGGTTTAAAACCATCTGGTCTATCTGCTAAAGAATCAACCCTATTCAAAACTCCAATGGTTAAAGGTCGGCCGCAATTTGGACAAATGTTATTATATTTTTTAGATTCCTGGGGAGACAAACTAATTCCGCAAATTCGATGACCATCATAATGATATTTTCCTTCTTGAGGAAAGAATTCAATAGTATATAAAAATTTTTGAGGGTCTTTTTCTTTAATCGCTTTAATTATTGCTGGATAACTAATTTCAGTATCAAAAACATTAGCTTCCCGACCAATATGACTTGGCGAATGAGCATCTGAATTACTGATTATGGTCATCTTCCGTCCATCCGGAATTCGCCAAAGCATGGCTGGGTCAGCGGAGAGCCCGCTTTCCAAAGCAAAAATATACTTAGAATAATCTCCAAAACATTCTTCAATGGAGTCAAACCCCGATTTTGAACCAAAAATACCGAACCAGGGGGTCATACAATGAGCTGGAATGATTAAACAATCTTCTGAGATATTTAAAACAATTTTAGCTAATTCTTTTGAATCTAATCCTAAAATTGGTCTCCCATCTGCTCTTAAATTACCAATCCAGCCTAAATGAGTATTAATTTTTTCAGCTATTTCAAACGAGGGAGCAAAAACTATAATATGGATTTTTCTAACTTTCCCCGCCTTACTATAAACATTAGATATTTCAACCGTTAAAATAAATCTTGTCTCGGAATCAGAATTTTTTAATTTAAAAAGTCCGGGGTCGGCCGGTTCTAATTTCTCTCTCAAAGTTTTAAACCATTCTGGATGAGTAAAATCTCCAGTACCTAAAATTTTAATCCCCTTCGTTTTTGCCCAGTTATCAAGGTTCTCTAAATCCATTTGGGGAGAAGTTGCCCGAGAATATTTCGAATGTAAATGAAAATCAGCAATAAACTTCATAATAATTGGAAAACGGCCCCCAAGACAAAGATTACTATTAAAAAGTATAACAAAATAGAAGGAATTTTCAAGCTGTATTCCGGTTGACGATCGCTCATTGTTTTAGCTTTTTTGAAAATTAAAATAATTATTATTCCTTCAATCACCCCAAGTACTGTCCCCACAAATCCAATAATCCCAATAAAACTTCGAAATCCAATTAAAAATAAAATTATCGGTAAACTACAAGCTATTAAGAAAGCTAAGTTTTTTGAAATTTTAAGGTCGTAAATAAAAGTATTTCTTAAATGTAATCCTAAAATCAAAAATGAATCGGCTAAAGTTATTAATCCAGCTAAGGCGCCCAAGAAAATAATCTTTCCGCCCAAAATTGGTATTAATCCGGAAAGAGTATCAGTAGAAGTTTTTCCGCCAGTTATTCCTATTATTCCTACTGCGAATAAAACGTAAAAAACAATAACGATAATAGTTCCTAAAATTATAATTTTTTTGAGACTCTTTAGGGGCCCAACCGAAGGTTGGGAGGATATGGTGGGCGGGTTGTAGTCTTCAGCTGTTTTTAAAATTTCTACGATTTCTGGAATTGCTGACCAACCAATTAAAGAAAATAAAATTACTCCGTAAGGAAGAAAAACATCTGGTAAATTAAAAAGAGGGAGGTTTGAAAAATTAATCTTTGGTAAGCAAAGAGAAAATATAATAAAGATAACCAAAAAGAAAAGAAGGTTTGTAAATAATTCAGTCGGGGCAATTAGTTTTATTCCCCGAAAGATAAAATAAGACAAAACTACTCCAAAAATTAAAGAAAAATAAAAACTGGTTAAATTTGTATATGGGGAAAATAAAATTTCTAAGAAATCTCCGGCCAGAATTAAATAAGCCAGCAAAGCACCGGTAACCCCAAGAATTACTGCTATAGTAATTAACAATTTCCCCCATTTACCTAAATACTTTTGAGAATAACCAATTAGCCGTTGCTTTCCTTTTGTTCTCAAAACTATTTCTCCAAAAAATAAGTGAATTAAAAGTACTGCTCCTCCCAAAATAAAAAAATAAAAAAAGCCGGGAACTATCCCGCTTTTAGCTATTACATAAGGGATTCCAAAAACCCCTGCCCCAACTATCGTACCAATCAAAACAGAAAGGGCAAAAAGAAAGTTTTTCCTCATAGGTGCCTTTCAGGAGGGTGGCGGGGGGGTTGTAGTCTCTCCTTAAAAATTTTTTCTTCTAACAGCCCGAAGCCAGCCAGAATTAAAATTGCTAAAATAGTAGTAAGTGTAGCCAGAAAATAAAGTCCGGCTCCAACGGCAATTCCAATAGCGGCTGTCGTCCACAAACCAGCAGCAGTGGTCAAGCCAATAATTCCTGAAGTTTGACGAAAAATCACTCCTGCTCCAATAAAACCAATTCCTATGGCTATTGCCTGAATTATCCTTGAAGGATCAAAGCTAATACCAGTTTCGGCAAGAAAAGAATTAAATAAAGCAAAAGAAATTATAGTAAAAAGACAGGTACCCAAAGCCACCAAACTGTAAGTCTGAAGTCCGGCTTCCTTTCTTTTATATTCTCTTTCTAAACCAATTAGGGCACCCAAAAAAGTGGCCAATAACAGCTGGCAAACAATTTGAAACTCCATACCTGGTGATATTTACAATTTGTAGACTTTATAACCTTCCCTAACTTTTTGGTCAATCTTTAAGCCGACTGAATCTCCTTTTTTAGCTTCGTCAACTTTTTTGTGCTCAACCTCCATTGATTCCACGCTCTGAGTAAAATCAGTTTCCCCTCCAATAATTCGGATTTCATCGCCCGCTTTAAGGGTATCAGAAAGTTCAATAACCGCTACTCCAATATTACCGAAATAATGAGTAATTTTGCCGATTAATTTCCCTTCTTCAGGAAGAGGTTCTTCGTTCGCCATAATTTTTAAGTCAAAGATGATTTATTCTTTCGACCTTTTGTACTGCGAATTTAATTTTTTCTCTTTTTTGATTAGTTGAATTAATTTTTCAACTAGTTTTTTGGGGTCTTTTTCGTAAATAATCTTTTTCACTCCTCGATAGGGCCCGGTAGCAATGATTTTTATTTTATCTGCTGTTCCGCCTGTCTCTCTCAAAACTCCAATTGGTTTTTGAATTTCGAAAGCTGTAGCGAATTCATGCAAGGTTCCCATTCTTCCGCAGATAATAATTACTCCATCTGCCGATTTTGTCATTATTACATTTCTACCAACATAATCGGCGCCAGTGTAAATCATAACATCGAAAGTGTCCATCGGTAATTTATAGGTTTTAAGATGGGCGGCTTCGGAGGTAGCTGGAGAAAAACCAACAGAAAATCCGCCAACTTTTTTACAACCCTGGGCAGCTAAATAGGGAACGCCAGTAGTAGCACCAGTAATTAAAATGCATTTCTGCCTGGCAACCTCTCGACCAACTTCCTTAGATAGTTTTTTAATT
This sequence comes from uncultured Candidatus Saccharibacteria bacterium, assembly GCA_964550395.1. Lineage (GTDB taxonomy): Bacteria > Patescibacteriota > Minisyncoccia > Minisyncoccales > CAZJYW01 > CAZJYW01. Next base: position 10,843 of record CAZJYW010000004.1, on the reverse strand, counting down.
GCTTTACAGCAATGGCTAATTCGAGCAGCCCCCGAAACAGCAATTTTGTATTTCATAAATATATTTTACCAAACTAAAAACGGGAAGTAAATCTTCCCAATTTTAGCGAGAGGGCACAGTTCTTGTTGTTCTTGGCTTAAGTTCAGACCTAGTTGGACATGAACCAGGGATATCCTTCAGCCTCCCTCATCAAAAACTGCTTGTCCTACGAAAAAAATCTCGTACCCCCTCAATTTTCATTTTAATTTTTCAAAGATTTCTGTCAAGTTCTTGTGCCCCTGGGTTGAGTCGAACAGCCATTTCCTCCTCCGGAGGGAGACGCTTTATCCATTAAGCTACAGGGGCATCATTTACGCGAACGTTAGTGAAGCGTCAAGATGAAAACAAAGTTTTCATCGCCTTTCGGCAATTAAATAAATGTTGGTTCTCGGATCTTTACCTCCTCGCCAGCTTTCTTTTATTTTTAATCCCGATTCTCTAACTAAATTTTCAAGCTCTCCCTGCGTAAAACAATGAAAATAACGTTGGATCAAAACTTTACCTTCTGAATCTTTCCAAGAGACAAAAACATCTTTGAAATCTAATTGAGACTTCCCGATTAATTTTAAAAGGGTATATTTAAAAATTAGCTTTGAAGCTTCCCTTCTCTTCCAAAAATCCCAAACTCTCAAAACTAAAAGACCGCCTGGTTTTAAAACTCTTCTTGCTTCTTTTAAATAGCGGATTTGAAACTCTGTCGAAGGAATATTATGCAAAACCGAAATACTATAAATTTTGTCGAAATAATTGTCAGAAAAGGGTAAACTTAAGGCATCAGCTACTTGGAACTTTGCCTGAGGATATTTTTCTCTAGCAATTTCAATCAATCTCTCAGAGATATCAACTCCGAAATAATCTACTTTTTTATCTCTTAAAACTTCAATCAGTCGACCATTCGCGCATCCTGAATCTAACACCCTTTCTCCTTCTAAAGCATAATTCCCTAAAGCTTTTATGTCCCCCGGAATAAAAGCCCTAGTTCTTGAATAAGCTTTGGCAATCAGGTTATAATCCTCTGTAGTCTTCTTAAGTAAATACTCAGCATGTTCTCTTTCCATGATTACTATTGGAATAATAAAAGATTTAATTAAAAGACAGGCGAAAACCCAGGTTAATTTAGCTTCTTTCAAGAGAAAAATTGCTAAAAAATACAAAATTTCTTGTCCGAGCAATATTGAACTACTAAAAGCTTATCACAAATTAATTAAGAATAAAAGGATTAAAAAATCGCCAATTTTAGAAGAACTTTTACGAACTCGGCCAATTCGTTCTCTTTCGGGAATTGTAAATATTTCTGTTTTGACTAAACCCTATCCCTGCCCGGGAAAATGTCTTTATTGCCCAACTGAAAAAGGAATCCCCAAAAGTTATGTTTCCGGAGAGCCGGCAGTTGAAAGAGCCAAAAGATTAAATTATGACCCTTATTTACAAGTTAAAAAGCGAATCGAAATGCTTGAAAGCGAAGGCCATCCAACTGATAAAATTGAGTTGAGAATAGTTGGAGGAACCTGGAGTTATTATCCTAAAAACTATCAAAGTTGGTTTGTGAAAAAGTGTTTTGATGCCTGCAACGAAAGGGTAGCTAGAATTCTAAAAGAAGCTCAAAAATTAAATGAAAAAGTTAAGCATCGAATTGTTGGGTTGTCAGTTGAAACGAGGCCTGATTTTATTGATGTTAAAGAAATTAAAAGATTGCGAGAATTGGGAGTAACGATGATAGAATTAGGGGTTCAGTCAATTTATGATAATATTTTGAAATTGAATCGCAGAGGTCACGGAGTAAAAGAAACGATTTTGGCCACAAAATTATTAAAAGATGCTGGCTTTAAGGTTTTATACCAAATGATGCCCAATTTGCCCGGTTCTGATTTAAAGCGAGATGAAAAAATGTTTGAGGAATTATTCAAAAATCCCGATTTTCAACCTGACCTTTTAAAAATTTATCCTTGCGCCCTATTAAAAGAAGCTCCCCTTTATCAATGGTGGAAGGCGGGAAAATACAAGCCCTATACTGAAAAACAACTAATTAACCTTATTAAAGAGATTAAAAAGAAAATCCCCCACTATGTCAGAATTCAGAGAATAACCAGAGATATACCGTCTTCAATTATTGTGGCTGGTCCAGCCAAAATTTCTAACTTAAGACAAGTAGTTTTTGAGGAAATGAAAAAAGACTACAACCCACCCACCACATCCTCCCGTTCGCAAAGCGAACGGGCCCCTAACTGGCAATGTAGGTGTATAAGGTGTCGTGAAGTTAGAGAGAATTATAATCCAAGAGAGAAAGTTTTTCTCTTTAGAGAAGATTATGAAGCCTCTGATGGTAAAGAAATCTTTTTAAGTTTTGAAAATAGAAGCAGAACAAAGCTTTATAGTTTGCTCCGCCTACGAATCACTTCTCAGAATAAAGCGATAATCCGCGAGATTCATACTTATGGCCCACTTGTCCCAATTGCCGAAAAAAAATTAGCTCCTCAACATCGGGGCCTTGGGAAAGAATCAATTAGAGAAGCAGAAAAAATAGCCAAAGAGGAATTAGGTTTAAACAAAATTTCAGTGATTTCAGCTATTGGAGTTCGGAACTATTTTTCTAAATTAAAATATAAACTGGAGGAAACCTATATGGTTAAAAATCTTTAAGATTTTCTCTTATCTTTTTAAAATCTTTTTCTAAAATCTTTCTTATCCGAGGAAACCTCATTCCTGCAGCTGGATGATAACTGACAAAATATTCTTTGCCAGCTTTTTTAATAAATTTTCCTCGAAAATCTTTTAATTTTTTACCAGAGAAAAAAATTTTAAAAGCCACTTCACCAAGTAAAATAAATTTTTTAGGATTTATAATCTCAACTTGCTTTTTAAGACAAGGAAGGCAGGTTTCAATTTCTTTTTCGGTTGGTTTCCGGTTTTTCAGTGGAAAACATTTAATCGATGAGGTTATAAAAACTTTTTCTCTTTTAATATTTGCGATTCTTAATAACTGATTTAGAAACCGGCCGGCTCTTCCAATAAAAGGTCGGCCGGTTTTGTCTTCCTCGGAACCAGGGGCTTGACCAACGAATATAATTTTAGCATTAGCCGGTCCCTCGCCTGGAACAGTATTTTTTCTCGTCCTCCACAAGGAACATTTCTTACAATTTCTAATTTTTCGATTTAATTTTTTAACCTCTATTGCTTTTTTCATCGAATAAGTTTTGTGATTAAAAAACCAATTATTGAAAATAAGGCAATGGGGGGTAGAGCGGGAATTGGTTGGCGAACTTTTTGTAAAAAGAAGAGTAAAAATCCGACCAAAAGACCCATTAGAGCAAAAATCGCAACAATTAAAGAATTTAAAATCCCGAAAGGAATTAATGAAGCGCAAAGAAGCAAAGGGAAAACAATATCTCCCCCTCCTAAAATTAAAAATTCCCCGCCAGGCTCAATCTTTTCCAAACTTTCTCGAAAACCAGAAATATTTGGAGGAACAATTAGAGCTAAAATCGCTTTGCTTTCAATCATTTCTTTCGCCATCTTGACCATATGCTTTGTTTTGTAAACAGCAATGAAATCGTAAATTGAAAAGATTATCAAAAGCAGTACCACGATTTGGGGAGCAAGGCTTAATCCCAAAATACTACCTAGCCCTGCTATCCCTAAAATTAGACAAAGGTCTTGAATCAAAATTGAGGGTTTTTTAAGCCACCAAAAGATTAAAATTCCTATCAAAATTAGGGCCAGAAGGCCTGGTATCCAATAGCTAAGCAACAATGCTCCTCCCCAGAAAATTGCCAGAATGAAAATAGCTTTAAAGAATACTCTTTTCCCTTTTTTAAATTTTAGAAAATAGGAGATTAAAAATATTAATAAAGTAGCTAATAGAAAATAGATGACAAACTTCCCAAAAGAAATTTGAGGTATTGTAAATTTTTGGAATTTTAAAATTTCATTTATTCTAAAAGCAGTAAAAATTCCTAAACCTAAGGTTAAAGAAAATAAAAAAGCCTCCATTATGAAAATTCTCCAAGGCTGAGTAGTCAAAGAGATAAATCTTTTCTCCACCCTTCGCTTCACTCGGGTAAGGGAGGATGCTTTTATTTCTTTTTTCTCTTGGTCTTGACTACTTCTTGGCATTTTTGGTAGATAAAACGACTTGGAGTTCGGTAAGCCAATTTTCCTTTTTTCGCTCGTTTTGACGAATATTTTTTCATAATAAACTTTCCAACCTTTTCTGAGCTCCAATTTTTTCTCGATTGGAAACTTTACTTTTTTTAATTCCTTTTTCCATTACTTCTAAAGTTTTGTCATAGACTTTTCGACTAACCGGAAACGGAGTAGAATCTTTCCCTCCGTGAGCAAAAGAGTATCTTGCCGGGTCTTCGTACGAGGGTCTGGCTCCATAAATTATTTCTGAAACAAGAGATAAAGCTCTAATTGTTTTTGGGCCAACTCCTTTTAATGACAGGACTTTTTCGAAATTCTCTGGTTCTTGGGAATTAGCGAAAAAGATAGTTTTTTCTAGTCTTTTTAAATCGAATTTTTCTTCCGCCACCGGGTGACAGTGGAATTCTTTATTGTAAAGTTTCATCAAGGTAAGATTTTTTGATTTTTTAGTTTGGATTAAATTCAGATCTTTTAAAAATCTTTTTGGCTCCTCTTTTACTAAGCCGGCAGAAATTTCCCGATTTTCATTGCTTTCTTTGGCAATTAAATTTAGAGGTTTTACTTTAGCGCCAGAAATTATCCCTGAATGGGGTTCCTCAATAAAATTATGAATATTAGAAGACAACCAATGATAACGACGGGCAGTTTGATTATCAGTATTCAATCCTTGTTGAATAACTACCCATTTGCCAGATTTAGTGAATAGAAAATTATGATGATAAATTTGGTAATTGTCTTGAATTAAAGAGGAATCAGTTTTTGCTGCCATTTTAGAAGCATAAATTAAGTTTGGAGCGAAGGAAAAACCGCGTGATATCCCGTAAGCTTCAATCTCCTCTGGTGTTTTTCTTGAGGTTTTTCCTTTACCTCCACAAACGTAAATACCTAATCTATCCTGAATATCAAAAAGAGCAGCTTTTACTGCCCCAAGAGTTGTGGTGGTTAAGCCGCTAGAATTCCAGTCGAACGCTAATACGCAGCCAAAACTTTGAAACCAAACGGGATCAGAAAATCTTTTTAAAACTTCCTCTTCTCCAATTTCCTCGGTGATAGCGATTATTATACCCTTGGCTAATCTCTTCATTCTTTCAAAAAGCCAACGGGGGCAGCGACCATAATCTAATGGAATGGTAGCAATTCCTGTTCTCATTATCTCATTTTAACAAAAACGGCCGCCTTAGGCGACTGCGAGATTAAAAACTGTCGAGATTTAAATTATAAATCTTTTTTAATTTTTTGAAAATTTTGCGCGAATCTAACGAGATATCGAACTCCGCTACCAGTGGCTCCTTTAGCTAATCCTTGGTTTTCAATTGAAGTCATCATCGGAGCAATGTCCAAATGAACCCAGGGCAGTCCTTCAGTAAAATTCTTTAAAAACAAAGCGGCGGTAATTGCCCCTCCATATTTTGTTTTCCCTAAATTAGAAATATCGCCAAAAGTTCCTTTAATCTCCTCTTCGTATTCTTCCCAGCAAGGGAGAGGCCAAACATAATCACCGGAATCTTCACCAATTTGGCGGAAAACATCTTCCATTTTTGCTGAATTAGTGAACAGACCGATGGCTCTTTGCCCTAAGGCTACCACTGCCGCACCAGTCAAAGTGGCCACATCTATTATAATTTTAGGTTTAAAATTCTTTGCTACATAAGATAAGGCATCAGCTAAAATAACTCTTCCTTCGGCATCCGTGCTTATTATTTCAATAGTCTTCCCATTATAAGCCGTTAGAATATCACCTGGCCTAAGGGCTTGACCGGAGAGCATATTCTCTACTGCCGGAGTTATAGCTACGATATTTAAGGGTAGCTTAATTTGAGCGATAGCTAAAATTGCTCCCAATACAGCTGCCCCTCCTGACATATCCATTTGCATTCCCTCTTTCATAGATTCAAAGGGTTTGATATTTAAACCGCCGGTATCAAAAGTGACTCCTTTACCAACGAAGGCTAAATCAAAATTTTTATCTTTGTTTTTCCCAAAATATTTTAAAATAATCAGTCTTGGCTTTTGGGAACTTCCCTGGGCAACTCCTAGAATTCCACCCATTCCTAATTTTTTTATTTTCTTTTCATTAAAAACTTCTGTCTTAATATTTTTAAATTGTTTAATGGCAATAACTGCACTGTTTGCTAATTTTTGAGGAGTCATCTCGCCTCCCGGAATATTTGCTAAATCCCGAACAAAGTTTACTGCTTGACCAATAATTTTCCCTTGATTTAAATCTTTTTGATATTTTGAAAAATTCAGCCAGCTAATTTCTACTAACTCTATCCTCGGCCAGCCTTCCTTTGGCTTTTCTTTGTAACGAGTGAATTCATAATCAGCCAACAAGATATTTTCTAAAATCTGGCTGACTAAGTTATTTAAATCGGCCCCTTGAGGAATAATCTCTTCTAAAAAAAACGCGGCCTGCTTGATTCTGTTCTCTTTTAAGAATCTAACAACCTTTCGTACGGCTAATAAAAATTTTCTTTGGCTCCACTTTTCTTTTTCTCCAAGATTTAAAAAAATAAACTCCCCTTTCTCAAAAAAAACTAACCTGATTTCATTTTCTTGAAAAGATGGGAAAATTGCCGAAAATTTATCGATTTCTTTTTTTATTTTCTGATTCTTAACCTCAATTCTCCCTCCAGAAAAAAAAGGTAAAAATAGAGCTTTTCCTTTTTTAAGATTAATATTTTGTTGGCTCTCCAACTTTATTTTCATCTTTTTTAAAAGTAGGTGAAGAGGACTTAGTTCTCTTCTTCGCCTTCGCTTCCTTTGGATGGAGGCTCGGTTTCTGATAAAGCTCATTTATTAATTCTTTTTGTTCTTTGATATCTAAAACTTCTCGGCGAATCCGAGCTTTCTCTTGACGAATATATTTCCTCAGGCTTTTGGGAAGCTTCCGTTTCATATTTTTTCAGTATAGTATTTTTTATCAATTCGTAATTCATAATTCGAAATTCATAATTCGAATTATTCTCCTTTAATTACTGCCAAGGGTATTAATTTTGCTACCTTTTTTGAAAGCCCTGCGTTATGGACCACCTCTACAACATCGTCAATATTCTTATAGGCCAGCGGAGCTTCTTCGGCGATTCCTCTCAATGACCGACATTTAATAACAATTCCTTTTGATTCTAATCTTTTTATCACTTCTTGTCCAGAGACCCGCCTCATCGCTTCATGGCGGGACATAGTCCGACCAGCGCCGTGGCAGGTACTGAACCAGGCTCCCTCTCCTTTTTTAGCCCCAACCAAAATATATGAGGCGGTCCCCATTGAACCGGGAATTAAAACTGGCTGCCCAACTTCTTGGTATTTTTCTGGAATTTCTGGATGACCGGGGGGAAAAGCCCGAGTAGCTCCCTTGCGATGCAAAACCACTTCTGTTTCTTTCCCATCAATATTATATTTTTCAACTTTGGCAATATTATGGGCTACATCGTAAAGAGCAACTAAGGAAGGGGTTTTCTCTCCTAAAACAATTTTCCAAGCTTTTCTAACGCAATGAGCAATCATTTGACGATTAGACCAAGCATAATTGGCGCCACAAGACATCGCTTGAAAATACCTTTGACCCTCAGCTGAATTAATCGGGCAGGCGGCTAATTCTCGATCAGGCAATCTCATTCCATATTTATCCATAGCTCTCATCATCAATCTGATATAATCAGTGGCGATTTGATGACCTAATCCTCGAGAGCCAGTATGAATCATTATTACTATTTGGTCTTTAAATAAACCAAAGGCTTTTGCTGCTTTTTCGTCAAAAATTTCTGCTACTTTTTGTAATTCACAGAAATGATTGCCCGAGCCGAGAGTTCCAACCTGATCTCTTCCTCGATTTTTAGCGTGGTCAGAAACGGTGGAGGAATCAGCCTGGGGAAGTTGGCCGCCTGATTCGCAATTTTCTAAATCTTCTTTTTCTCCATAACCTTGCTCTACCAATCTCTGAGCTCCTCCTTCTAAAATTTTATTAATTTGCTCAATGCTTAATTTAATCTGCCTTCCTCGGCCAAGGCCAGAAGGAACTTCTTTTTGAATTTCAGTAGCTAAATTCTCTAAATAGGGTTTAATATCCTTTTCAGAATAATCTGATTTCAAAAGCCTCATTCCGCAATTTATATCGTAGCCCACGCCACCTGGCGAAACTACTCCATCAGATTTTCTCATTGCCGCCACTCCGCCAATTGGAAAACCATACCCTTCATGCATATCCGGCATAGCCAGACCATAATTTACAATTCCTGGCAAGGTAGCAACATTAACTAACTGTTCCAACGACCTATCCTTGAAGCTTTCTTCTAGCATTTTTTCTGAAACATAAGCTCGGGCTGGAACTCGCATGTCCGGCCGAAAACTCTTTGGAATCTCCCAAAGCCAATCGGTTATTTTTTTAAAATCCTTTTTCGAAATCATATATCGAGCCCTACTGCCCAAGTCAGGGCAGTGGGGAGAAGATGAAGATGAAGCCTTAGCTTCATCGACTACTTTATTTTAGCTTAAATTTTCGAAAAAGAAAAAGCCGTATTTTAAAACGGCCCAATATTGTATTCAGAAACTTTAAAGTAGCTTTATATGTCAAAAAGCACGGTGGCTTCCCAGGTTTTATCCTTTTTTTGATGGATATCTAAACCATGATAAGTGACTCCTTTTATTATCACTCCAATAGTTTTTAATTTTTCACCAAATAAATTTCCTTCAATGTTTTTATTTGTAAGTTTTCTAAATTGAATTTGGCGATAAATTTCATGATTAACTTCGCTTGAATATAAGACTTCACTTAAAAAATCAACTAAAAGTGACGATAGGTCCAGAGAGGAAACCTTAATTTCTTTTTTTATTTTCCTACCTTCCCTTTCATATTTAGCACTTTCAAACATCCCAATCATTGCATTTTCAAAAAGCTCTTTTAAGTCTTTCCCAAAAGCTCTAATCATTAAATCGGCTTTATGTTCTAAAATTTCATACTTTTTCATAAATTTAGTTTTTTAAACTCTTCCTTTACTGTTTTCCTGTCATCCCAGGGAATTTTTTTACCTTTAGCCACACAAATCCAGGGTTCACAGCCCTTGCCGGTGATAACTACCGTATCTCCTGTCTGGGCAAGCTCTAAAGCTTTTTTAATTGCTTCTCTTCTGTCTAATATTTTCTTTGCTATTTCATTAGTGCCAACTGCTACTTGGTTTATAATTTCTATTGGATCTTCATCGTATGGGTCCTCGTTGGTAATAATAATTTCATCACAGTATTTGCCAGCTATTTTGCCTAAAACTGGTCTTTTCCATTTATCTCTGCCTCCCCCACAGGCACCGAGCACGCAAATCATTTTTTTATTTTCTGGCTTTAGAGTTTGATAGACTTTTTCTAGGGCATTGGGAGTGAAAGCATAGTCAACAAATACTTTAAAGGGGTTAGAAATTACTTCTTCCATTCTCCCCGGGATCCCTCTAACTTTTTCTAAAGCTTTTTTGCAAGTTTCTAAATTAATTCCTTGCGATAAACCTACGCAAATTGCTGCTAGTCCATTATAAATATTGAAGTCTCCTATTAAACGAAGTTTAAACTGAGTATTTTTAGTATTAACATCTCCTTTATATAATCCGTAAGTATATTTCTTATTAGCCGGGAACTGTAAAAAGTACCCCGCATTTTCATCATCTAAATTTATAATATGAGTTCCCTTTGTTGTTTGAAAAAGTTTCCCTTTTGCCTCTTGGTATTTTTCAAAACTGCCATGGGCTTCAATATGTTCTGGGGTTAAATTAGTAAAAACAGCTATATCAAAATCAATGAATTGATGGCGGTGCTGCTTGATACCTTCAGAAGTTATTTCCAGAACTGCGTATCGGCACCCAGCATTTAAGGCTTGCCTTAAAAATCTTTGGAGTTTTAAACGGCCGGGCATAGTCATTTTCAGAGTATTTGGCCATTCTTGATCCCCAATTTTAAATTTTATTGAGGACAAAGAGGCGACTTTATAATTAGCTTCTTCCAAAATTTTAGTTGTTAAAATGACCACGGTTGATTTTCCATTAGTACCGGTTATACCAATTACTTTTAATTCTCTGGAGGGAAATCTATATAAAGCTGCCCCCAAAAAAGCCAGTAAAAAATGATACCAATCTAATAAAAAATCAGGGATAAATTTTTTAATTAAATCTTTCATTCCAATTTAATTTTAAGTGAATTTTATCCAAAATAAAAGAGGGTAACAGTCACCCGCTACCCCCGCAGAAAATTTATACCTTACTTTGAACTATATTTATCTTTTACCTTATTCTCATAAAACTTTCAGGGCTTGATTAAAAGAACAAAATGGTTTAAGGTAAAATCACTATGCCAATTACGAAATCGGCTAAAAAAGCTTTAAGGCAAAGTAAAAAAAGAAGGGCTAGAAATATTCAGAAGAAGGAAATAATAAAAAAACTCTTAAAAGAGATGAAAAGATTAGTTTCTTCGACTTCTGAGAAAAAAGTCAAAGAGGATAAATCCTCTTTTCCCGCTTCGCTTTCGCGTAACGAAAGCTCAGCAATTGAGGAGGCAAAAAAACTTTTACCTCAAGTTTATAAATTATTAGACAAAGCAGCTAAAACCGGATTAATCAAGAAAAATTCAGCCGCTAGAAAAAAATCGAGAATCACCAAATTAATTAACAAATCTCAGCAATAAA
>CAZJYW010000003.1:15936-35855 GCA_964550395.1 uncultured Candidatus Saccharibacteria bacterium | reverse complement strand
AGAAGCTAAAATTAAAGGTAAGAAAACTGCCTGAGGCAAATTGGGAAATAGAAGTGCTCCTAAAACCATGGCGGCGACGATTGTCACGACATAGGTTTCAAAAAGGTCAGCTGCCATTCCAGCACAATCTCCGACATTATCTCCGACCTGGTCGGCAATTACGGCTGGATTTCGAGGATCATCTTCAGGAATTCCTTTTTCAATTTTGCCAACTAAATCCGCTCCGACATCAGCTGCTTTAGTGTAAATTCCTCCGCCCAACCTCGCAAAAACTGAAATTAAAGAGCCCCCGAAACCCAAGGCAATCAAAGCTGCCAAATCCCGAGTCAAAAGATAAAAACCGGAAACCGCTAAAAGTCCCAGACCTACCACCAAAAATCCCGTAACCGAACCTCCCTTAAAAGCCAGATTGAAAGCCGGTTTCAATCCTTTTTTGGCTGCTTCGGCCACTCTTGAATTGGCCTGAGTAGAAACCATCATCCCCAGAAGCCCGGCCAAAGCTGAAGCAGTAGCTCCTAATAAAAACCCTAAGCCGGTTTTGAAACCTAAGAAGCCCCAGATAATAAAAAATAAAAAGATAGCCATTAACCCGACAGTTTTGTATTGCCTTTTCAAAAAAGCCATTGCCCCCTCTCTGATGGCTAAAGAAATTTCAATCATTTTACCCGAACCAGAAGGAGCCTTTCTAACCTCGTGGATTAAAAAAAAGGCAAATACTAAACTGAGGATTGAAACAACGATGGGGAGAAAAAGCATATTCATCGATTTTTAACTGTTTTTTTAGTTTTAGGTTTTTCTATTGCCTCCGGGCTTCGGACATCTATTTTCCAGCCAGTAAGTTTGGCTGCCAATCTGACATTCTGACCATTTTTACCAATAGCTAAAGATAATTGGTCTTCGGGCACAATGGCCAGGGCTTTGTTTTTGGGCATGATTTTCACCTCCAAAACTTTGGCTGGAGATAGAGAATTAATAATATATTTTTCTGGATCTTCAGAATATTCAATAATATCAATTTTCTCTCCGCCTAATTCATTAATCACCGCCATCACCCTCGTTCCTCTCTGACCAACCGCTGAGCCAATTGGGTCAATTTCTTTCATGTTTGAAGCGACGGCAATTTTTGACCTGGAACCAGCTTCCCGGGCAATGGATTTTATTTGAACCTGGCCAGAAGAAATTTCCGGCACTTCTAATTCAAAAAGCTTTGAAATCAATTTCGGATAGGCCCGAGATAAAAAAACTACTGGGCCCCTGGGGGTTTCCTCAACTTTCAAAACAAAAACTTTTAGCCTTTGCCCTGGTCGATAAAATTCTCCGGGAACTTGTTCTTCTTTGCTTAAAATTCCCAAGGTTTTACCAATATCTAAAAAAACATTTTTACCTTCAATGCGCTGGACAATACCAGAAACAATTTGATTCTCTTTTGATTTATACTCTTCAAAAATACTCTCCCTTTCGGCTTCTCTGAGTCGTTGCATTATTACTTGCTTGGCGGTTTGGGCAGCAATTCGACCGTAATCCTTTTGAGCCTTCAGGACAATCTCCAATTCTTCACCAACTTTAATCTTCGGTTTAATTTTCTTTGCTTCTTTTAACATAATGTGTTTTTCTGGATTGAACCTGACCTTCTTGCCAGTCTCTAGTTCCTCTGCCGAAGAAGACTTCGTCTTCTGTCCCACCTTCGCTTTCATTTCTGAAAGCTCGGCCTCAGAGTAAATCATTTTTTCATCAAGAACCTGCTTTACCTGCCAAAACTTAACTTCACCTGACTCAGAATCAAGTTTAGCTTTAATCACCTGCCCCTTTCCCCCATAATCTTTTTTATAGGCAGCGGCAATGGCCATTTCAATGCCTTCCAAAACTTTTTCTGAAGAAATTCCTTTTTCTTCAGCAATTTGGGCAATAGCCGAAGTAAAAGATTTAATATCCATAAAAATAATGCCCGCTTCTAACGGACCACTTAAACTTTATCAGAGTTTGTTTTTTTTGTCAACTTTCTAATTATCTTCTCTATCCTTAAATCAAAGCGGGGAATGTTATCGTCGAAAATCAAACGATTCCTGACAATATCTTTTTTCTCCCAGGATAACTCTCTAATTGGGCTTAATCTTTTAATAAAAATTGGCAACAAAGAAACCAAAGGAAGAATTCCAATGGTCGCCAGCTGACCAAATTGTCCTGTTAAAATAATGGCAGCGACAAGAAAAAAAATGGTGCCAATAGCCGCATTCCAAATCAGAGCTAAAACAAGAAGGGGGATTAAAGAGTATCCTAAAATTCCCGGGGAGAGAGCCAAAAAAGCACCGATGAAAGTCCCAATCCCCCGGCCACCGGCGAACTTTAAAAAACAACTCCAATTGTGCCCGGCAACTGCTGCCACCCCGCAAAGAGCCTGAACCTGAATTGACAAACTAAAATATTGAGCTAACCAGACGGCTAAAAAACCTTTCCCAATATCTAAAATGCCGGTCAAAGCTCCTTGCCATTTACCAACATTCCTAAAAACATTGGAACCAGAAGTTTTTTTCCAGCCAATTTTAAGGATATCTTTACCGGAAAACTTAGAAATTAAGAATCCTGAAGGAAAAGAGCCTAAAAGATAAGCTAAGATTATGTAAAAAATACTCATAATGAATAACAGCCGGCTAATAAGGTTCCTGGACCAGAATTGGCTCCAACGATTGGTGGAACTAAAGAGATAAAAAGAACCTCTGCCCCCAGTTCTTTTTCCGCTTTTTCTTTTAATTTATAGGCTAAATCAATGTTGTCGGTATAGTTTATCCCCATTTTTATCTTCCCATATTTTTTAGTTTGATGTTTTAATTGATGAAAAAGGGCTTTAAAAACATCTTTAGTCCAAAAATTAAAACCAGTTAGGCCGACTTTTCCTTTTTTAATTCCGACCATTGGCTGGACCCCCAATCCTTTTAAAATCTTAAAGGCAGTTGCCTGCCAATGGTTCATCCTGCCAATTTTCTCTACCCAATAGGTTATTTTCAGAAAGCCAAAAAGTTTAATTTTCCCCCTGAGATTTTCAAGAGTTTTTACAGTTTCTTCAACGCTTTTGCCTTGTTTAATTAACTCGGCAGCTTTTAATGTTAAAAGTCCTTCTGGAACCGAAGCTTGCCAAGAATCAAATATGATAATTTTTGAAGGGTCAGACATCATTTGCTTTGCCTGGTAAGCTGAATTATAGGTGGCCGATAGTTTAGAAGTTAAAGTAATAACCAATACTTTTTCAAACTTTTCAAGAACTTTTTTATAGACTTTTAAATAATCTCCAGGCGAAGGAGCAGAGGTTTTGGGATGGGCATGAGTTTCTTTCATTATCTGATAGAGATTTTTTTCTGGGAATTTTTCCCATTCTGGAAAAAATAACTTAATTTTGACAACTTCGATTTGGAACTCATCCAATAGCTCTTCAGGCAAAGAACAAATGTCATCCGTTACTAGAGCTATTTTTTCTCTTTTCTCATTTTCCAGTACCATCTTGGTTCTTGGCCTTTTAACATTGGAATAAAACGAGGCCACTGTTTAATGAAAATGGGGATGGCCATCAAGAGAGAAACCCAAAAATATTCAGGGATTAAAAAATAGGCAACAATCGGTAAAAAAATTGTTCCCATAAATTGACCCAAAAAGAGATAACCTGAAACTAAAATATAAATGATAACGATTCCGCCCCAGGGAAGTAGCAGAAACTTAAAACTTAAAACGCCTAAAATTCCAATCAAGGAAGCCTGGGCTTTACCGCCTTGAAACTTTAAAAATACTGAGTAACAATGACCCAAAACCGCACCAAATCCAGCTAAAGTAATAGCTGTTACTAAATCATATCCCAAAAAAACTAACCACTGAGGGAGCAGCATAGCCAAAGCCCCTTTGCCAACATCCACTGCCACCGTCAACCAAAAAAGACTGGTTTTGCCAGTTGCTCGGGAAACATTCATTGCCCCGACATTGCCCGTCCCCACCTCTCTAATATCTTTACCGGCAAATTTCTTAACCACTAGGTAGCCAGTAGGAAAGGAACCCAAAAGATAAGAAACGAGAAAGATTAAAATTAAATAAAAACTAATCATTTTTAGAGCGGTATGTTGCCGTGCTTCCTGGCAATCTTACCTTCTCTTTTGTCCAAAAGCGATTCCAAACACTTAATTAAAGTGGTTCTGGTATCTTTGGGATGAATTATCATATCAACCTGACCCAACTTTGCTGCCTGGTAAGGGTTAAGGAATAATTCCTTTAGCTCTTGAATTTTTTCCTTTTCCAGTTTTTTGGGTTCTTTGCTCTCGGCCATTTCTTTTTTATAAATAATCTTTACTGCCTGCTCCGGCCCCATTACAGCAATTTGGCTCGAAGGCCAGGCAATAATTTTGTCGTAGCCAAGATAACGGGAAGCCAGAGCAATATAGGCTCCGCCAAAAGCTTTTCTTAAAATTAAACTAATCTTAGGAACAGTGGCTTCAGCAAAAGCATAAAGAACTTTTGCTCCGTGGCGAATTATTCCTCGGTGTTCTTGGTCGGCTCCCGGAAGGTAACCGGGAGTATCAACTAAGTTGATTAAAGGAACATTAAAGGCGTCACAAAATCTAACAAAACGGGCCGCCTTATCTGAAGAATCAATATCAAGGGTACCGGCCATAAATTTTGTTTGATTAGCGATAATCCCCACTACCTGACCAGAAAGTCTGCAAAATCCAGTAATGACGTTGGCAGCAAAACCGGCTTGGATTTCAAAAAAGGAATTTTTATCAAAAATTTCCTGGATTACTTCTTTCATATCGTAACCTTTCTCTTCCTTTTCGGGAACTATTTTTAATAAATTATAATTTTCTCTTTCAAATAATTCAGAGAGGAAACTTTTTTGTTTGGGCGGGTCTTCCAAATTATTTTGAGGAAGATAAGAAAAGAGTCTTTTCACTCCCAAAAAGCAATCCTGTTCATTTTTAAAAACAAAATGGCAGCAACCACTTTTTAGACTATGGATAGCGGCTCCGCCCAACTCATCAAAAGAAATCTTCTCACCGGTTACGGTTTTAATTACTTCGGGGCCAGTAATATACATCTGAGAAATTCCCTCAATCATAAAAACGAAGTCGGATAATCCCGGAGTATAGGAAGCGCCACCAGCTGAGGGACCGGCAATGACGGTAATTTGAGGAATAACCCCGGAAGCCTTAATGGTGGAGCGAAAAATAGCGGCGTAACCATCAAGGCTCGAAATTCCCTCCTGGATTCTAGCTCCACCGGAATCAATTATTCCAATAATAGGAGAACCAGTCTTTTGGGCAAGCTCAATGACTTTGACAATTTTATTACCGTGCATCTCACCCAGAGACCCTCCCATTTTGGAAAAGTCTTGGCTATAAATATAAACCTGGCGGTTATTAATTTTCCCAAAACCAGTAATTACGGCATCGCCGGGAAGTTTTTTTTGGTCCAAACCCAGAAGATTAAAACGACCCTCAACAAAGGGATCAAGCTCAGTAAAACTTTCTGGGTCTAATAATAAATTAATCCTTTCTCTGGCCGTAAGTTTTCCTTTTTGATGTTGCTTCTCAATTAATTCAGGGCTTTCAAGCTCGGCTCGTTTTGAATTTAATTTTTCGATTTCCTTTTTGTAATCCATGTTTTTACTCGCTAATAGTTTTTAGTTGCTCTTTTAATTCTTTAAAGATTTTCTTTAAAATCTTTTTATTGTTCAACTCTCTCCCTAACTCTATTTTAAGCGATGTGGCCCGATTTTCCAACTCTTTCGGAAATTTTTCAATATTGGTATTTAAACCAATCCCTAGCACTGATAGTCTAACATCTTTCCCGATGATATTCTCGGTTAAAACTCCAGCCACCTTCTTTTGATTCAATAAAACGTCATTGGGAAGCTTAATTAAGGTTTCTAAAGAAAAATTGTCATTTATAGTTTTAGCCACAATAAAAGCGGCTAAAATGGTTAAAGTTTGCAAGTCTTCAATCTTGCTTTTTGGTAAAATAATTGAAAAATAGAGACCGCCCTGGGGAGAAAACCAGGAAACTTTTTCTTTGCCATAGCCAGCGATTTGTTTT
Source organism: uncultured Candidatus Saccharibacteria bacterium (assembly GCA_964550395.1). GTDB lineage: Bacteria > Patescibacteriota > Minisyncoccia > Minisyncoccales > CAZJYW01 > CAZJYW01. The sequence goes on along the minus strand of CAZJYW010000003.1, from coordinate 29,786 downwards.
TCAGCCGCTATCACCGTCCAAGGCGCAGTTCCACTAAGCGCCAATTCTTTAGCTTTTTGATTGGTTGAAAAAATTTCTTTAAAATTTTTAATTTTAAATTCCGGGTCTCGCATTTTGAATTACTCTAAGACAATTAAAGTTTCTCCTTCTTTTACTTCTTGATTTTTTTTAACTAAAAATTTTTTCACTTTCCCGTCAAAATCGGAAACGATTTCATTTTCCATTTTCATCGTCGATAAAGAAAGGATTTTTTGTTCTCTTTTTACAAAATCTCCTTCTTTGACAAAAATTTCAGAGATAACGCCAGCAATCGGAGCTTTAATTTCTTTTTTAGAAAAATCTCTTCTGGGAATGGAGGTTTGGATAAGAGAGATTCCTTTTTTCTCTTTTTCTTTTCCGAAAATAAACTCTTTCTCTCCCACTTTTATTTTCACCTTATCTTCGCCCTCTTCTAAAATTTCCACCTCACGCTCTTTTCCTTTAATTTTTAATTTCAATTTCATATCTGATTTCTTTATTCTTTAAACATTTTTAACCTCTCGGACATTACCCAATTTGAGGGACCTTTTCTTTCCGGCTCCCCACCGGAACTGGTGGGAGTTAATTCTTTTATTGCCTTATAGATTTGGAAAATGATTTCGGCAGTCTCCTTTTCTTCCATCTCTCTCATTCTGGGGATTATTTTTCTCGGCTGGGGCAACATTTCTCCCAAAATTCCACTTCTTTCAATAAAATCGGTATTGAAGTTTCCTTTTAGGAAATCTTTGTTTTCAAAAAGAACTTTGAAAAGGGGGATAGTCGTTGGCACCCCTTCAATGACCATCTCTTCTAAAGCTCGCTTTAATTTGGAAATCGCCTCCTCCCTAGTTTTGTCCCAGGAAATTACTTTTGCTAAAAGGGAATCAAAATAAGGATAAATTTCTTGACCCTGGTGTAAAAAAGTATGTAAAAAAATTCCCTGACCACCGGGAGGAAGATATTTTTCTATTTTACCTGAAGCTGGTTGGAAATTTTTTTGAGGATCTTCGGCATTAATCCTGGCCTCAATCGCAAAACCCGAAAAGAAAACATCGTCTTGAGAAAAGGGGATTTTCTCTCCCTGACTGATTTTAATTTGCTGCTCAACGATATCGATACCGGTGATTGCTTCGGTCACCGGATGCTCAACTTGAAGCCGAGGATTGACTTCCAAAAAGTAAAAATTTCTCTCGCCATCCATCAAAAACTCAACGGTAGCTGCCCCTTTATATCTTAATTCTTGACCTAATTTCACGGCCAGGTTACAAATTTTTTCTCTTTCCCTAACGTCTAAAAAAACGGAAGGAGCCTCTTCAAGTAATTTTTGAAATCTTCTTTGAATTGTACATTCCCTTTCTCCCAAATGAATAATTTTTTCTCCGTCTCCTAAAATCTGAAATTCAATATGTCTTGATTCGGGTAAGTATTTTTCAAGAAAAAAATCGGTATCGGCAAAGGCCATTGCTATTTGCCTTTGGATCCCCAAAGAAATTGAGAAAATTTGACCAAAACTAATTTCCCCATTAATTACTCTAATTCCAATTCCTCCTCCACCTCGCCGAGCCTTAAGAACAAATGGTGGTCTAATTCTCAATGCCCATTTAAAAAGATCTTCTTTTGTCTTGATTGAGGAATCTGAGGCTGGCAAAGTAGGAATTCCCACCTTTTGGGCAATTCTCTTTGCTTCGATTTTATCTTCTAATTTCTTTAAAATTTTAAAATGGGGTCCAATAAATAAAATACCATTTTTTTGGCAAAGCTTGGCAAATCTCCAATTTTCAGCTAAAAATCCATAACCCGGGTGAACAGCGTCAACCCTGGCTTTTTTAGCAATTTCAATAATTTTCTTTTGATCAAGATAGCCCTGAGCTCCCTCTTTTTCTAAAAAATAATGTTCATCAGCCAACCTTGTTTCGAGGAAATTCTGCTCTTCCCCTGGCAGGGAACAAAGAGCAACGGTTTTTATCCCCATTTCTTTACAAGTTCGAATTATTCTCAAGGCAATTTCTCCTCGATTGGCAATAAGAATTTTTTTAATCATAGTTTTTTATTCCCTCCATTACTTCAGCAGTAATTCTCTGAAGGATTTCTTTATACTCTTTGGAGTTTTCCTCCAACTTTTTAGCTTCCTGAAATTCTTTTTCAAAAAAGAGGGGCTGGCCAATGTTGATTTTAATTATTTTTTTTATTTTAAGTTTTCCTTCGGGCGGTAAAAGCTCAAAGGTCCCTTTAATTCCGACTGGCAAAATGGGAACCCCGGTCTTCAAAAAAAATCGAGCTGCCCCGGTTTTTCCTTCCTGGATTTGACCATTCCGAGACCGGGCCCCCTCAGGATAGATTATTAAAATATCTCCTTTTTTTAAAACTGAAATGGCTTCTTCTACCACTTTTTCTCGCGATTTCTCATCTTTCCTGCTCAGAGGAATGACTCCGGAAAGAAAATAGACAAAAGAAATAAACCACCTAATTGGAATTTTAAACCCTTCAATTTGGCCAATAAAATGGAATTTTCTTGGCACGCAGAGATAGCTATCTATTATTATATCAAGATAACTCTGGTGATTGGAAACTAAAATAAAATTTGTCTTGGGTATATTTTCTAATCCTTTAACCTCTTTTATCAAAAGTCCGTCAACAATTGGCTTTAAAAAAATTTTACAAAACCAAGAAGCTGTCCTATTCATACTTTTTTAGCTCATTGACAATCTCTTCGATAATTTCTTGACAGCTCTTAATCTCCGAAATTCCAGCTGCTGATAAACCGGCTAATAAAGGAATATTTTCAACATCTTCTCCGCCTAAACTTCCAGCAATTTTTTCGGCTTTTATTTCTTCAGGAAAAGCTCCTCTCTCTTCAAACCTTTTCATCTCTTCTGACCATTTATTTTTAATTACCCTTAAGGGATGCCCGGTAAATCTTAAGGCAACTTCAATCTCGTTTGGGGTAGCCTCGATTATCTTCTTTTTATAAGACTCTGAAACAATACATTCTTTCGAAGCTAAAAATCTGGTTCCCATCTGGATTCCCTCGGCGCCTAGTAAAAAAGCGGCCGTTGCCGTTTTTCCATCATAAATGCCTCCAGCGGCAACTAAAGGAATTTTATTTAACAATTTTTTTGCCTGAGGAATTAAACAGAAAGTGGTATTTTCTCCAATGTGGCCTCCTGATTCCAGTCCCTCAACCACTGCCGCATCGGCTCCATTCTCTTCCATTTTTTTAGCTAATCTTGGTGAGGGGACAACGGGAATGATTTTGATTCCGGCTGCCTGCAAATAAGGGAAAATTGCCAGAGGATTTCCCCCACCAGTAAAAACAATAGGAACCTGATGTTTAATTATTATTTTTATTAGTTCAGGAATTTTTGGATTTTGTAAAAAAAGATTGACGGCAAAAGGTTTCTCAGTTAATTCTTTAGTTTTTTTAATCTCTTCTTCCAGCCAAACTTCGGACATAAGGCCTGAACCGATAGTACCCAAACCCCCGGCATTAGAAACAGCCGAAACTAGATTCGCTTCCGATATTCCAGCCATTCCTCCCTGAATGATTGGATATTGAATTCCCAAAAGTTGAGTTAGTTTATTTCCCATATTTTCTTTCAAATTCCTCTTTATCAACGATAGCTACTGAAAATCTAGCTTCGCATTTTAAATCTTCCTCAACCAGAGCCTGACCTTTAACATGGGCAATTTTGTTTTCAATTAAACTTAAAATTTCGTCTTTCAAAATAATCTTATCGCCGGGAAAAATAGGTTTATAAAATTGGACACCTCTAACGTCATAAGCCAAAAAATGGTATTTTTTATGGGTCTCGCCCAATTTTTTTCGTAAAAAAATAGTTGAGAGCTGGGCCAAGGCTTCTATCACCAGAACTCCGGGCATAATTTTAAAATCAACAAAATGGCCCTTAAAGTAGTAGTCATCTTTTGAGGTTTGATAAAAACCAGAAATGGTATTCTCCCCAATTTCTTCCACGCCATCCACAAACAAAAATGGCTCTTGATAAGGAATGATTTCTTTAATCTGTTTTTCATTTAAAACCATAAATTACAAAGGTAATCCTCCGTCAATATTTACTACGGCACCAGTAATAAAGTTGGCTTCTCCAGAAGCTAAAAAAGCTACTAAGCTGGCCACCTCTTCTGGTTTGCCAAAACGGCCTAATGGAGTGAATTTTTTTACTGTTTCGGTTACCTCTGACGGAAGATTCTCGGTCAAACGAGTTTCAATAAAGCCCGGAGCAATGGCATTAACCGTTACGCCAAAGCGACCCACTTCTTTACAAAGCGCCTTGGTAAAACCGATTATTCCCGCTTTGGCAGCGGCATAATTGGTCTGGCCAAAATTTCCTCTTTGACCGACCAAAGAAGAAACGTTAACTATCTTGCCTTGATTGGCAATGAGCAAGGAGAGAGAGGCTTTACTGCAGTTGAAAACTCCGGTTAAATCAATATCAATCACCTTTTGCCATTCTTCTTTTGTCATTTTGGCCAAGGTTCTGTCCTGGGTAATTCCGGCATTATTGACTAAAACATCTAAACGGCCAAATTCTTTTTTTATTTCCTCGGTCATTCTCTCCACTTCCTCTAATTTGGAAACATCGGCTAAAAAATATTTTCCACCCAGTTCTTGGGATAATTTCTCAAGAGCTTCTTTGTTCTGAACAATATCATTTAAAGCAACTTTTGCTCCAGCTTGAGTAAATTTTTTAGCAATAGCCCTGCCAATCCCACCAGAAGCTCCAGTGACTAAAACTACTTTATTTTCAAACATAATTTAAATTATATTGAACTTCCTCGACCTTTCTGCCGGCCATTGGAATATCCTCGATTTTAATATTTTTTAGATATTCTGGCAAATTTTCTACCATACATATCTCAGCAAAAATTTTATCTAAATTAAAAGAATTAAAGCCGGCTAAAATTAGACCGAGAAAAGTGGTCAAACCGTTAGTCTTTTGAATGGTCTGGCCGTCGGCAACAGTTAAATAGCTTGGTAAAACTTCTTGGAACTTTTCCATTATTTCAGGAGCCCCGCCTTTGGCGGGGAGGGCGGCGGGCGGGTTGGAGTCCTGGCTATAAAGATACTGCAGGGAAAGATAAGATTCCTTTTTTAGAAATTTTAAGGTGTTCTCGGTTGCCCCTCTTACTCCTAATTTTGAATCAAGTTTTAAAATCGGTAAGTTAATTATTAAATCGGCATTAAAAACCTCTTCGGAAATTTCAAAAGTGAAATTATTCTGGGTTTTTTTAACAAAATTGCCTTTAGCTAAATCTAAAGGGGTAATTTGATTTTTGAGGCAGACATCAAAAAGTTGAGATTTTTGAGCCGTGGCTTCAATTGGAGTTTCATCAAAACTTTGGGCAGCCACTTTAATATTTTTTGTCTCCCCACCGATTTTTTTAAAATATTTAATTAAACTCTCCAAGAATCTTGGGTTGGTATTGACGGCAAAGTAAGGATGCTTGGGAGAAATTAGAGTCGGTAAAATCAATATTTTACTTTTTTGGTCAATTTTAATATTACCGATTAGCTCAATTATTTTCTCAATCGCTTCTAAAATATCGTATTTTACTCGCCAAATGGCTACGGCATTTTTGTCCTGGTTTGGTTCTAACTTGAACTCCTCGCCTATTTTATATTCTTTAATTGACTTCTGGACCCATTTATTACCCTTTTCATCCTCCAAGACTAAAACAAAGTAAGGAACTCTGGGATGCAAAAGCGTCGGGACGGCAACCTTAGAAACACCAGTTACTTTGGCTTCTTTAGTTAAAAGTTTTTCTAACCTTAAAAAACAATCAGGACATTTCTCGATTGGATACTGCCAGATTCTTTTACATTTTTGACATTGATAAAACATAACTTAAGTTGATGAATATTCCTCTGAAATTTTTCGACAGTGAAATCCTTTGATCATCATTTCAACGGTAAGGGGAAAGAGTCTTGGCTTTTTAAAAAGGGCCCAAAATAAAAGTTTCCAATAATATACTCTTTCTTTTTCCTTTATGCCTAAAATCCAAATTGACTTCAAAAAAGCGAAGAGATGACTGAAGTTAAGTTTGTAATCTCCCTGCCTTTTCGGTTTGTATTCTTTCAAGAAAGTGATTAGTCTTCGATAGTAATTTTGAGGAGAGTAAATTTGATTTACAGTTCTTTTGTAGCCAGATATTAAAAAGGGAAGATTCATTTTGGGCTGAAAATTAATAGTACAGTCAGTATTACTGCCGGTTGACTGGGAGATTAATCTTTTTTCTCTTTTTAACCTTTCCCATAATCTTGTTTTTGGCGGAGCTTGTAATAGGCCAACCATGGCTGTAACTACTCCGCTTTTCTGAACAAAAAGGGTCATCTGGTCAAAAATTGACGGTGTATCTTTGTCAAAACCAATAATAAACCCTCCCTGGACTTGAAGGCCATGGTTTTGAATAATTTTAATTGATTCTAACAAATTTCTGTTTATATTTTGAAATTTACCACATTCTTTGAGGCTTTCTTCGTTGGGGCTTTCAATTCCGACAAAGACAGTGTTAAAACCAGCTTCAACCATTAATTCCATTAATTCTCTGTCATCAGCAAGGTTAATTGAAGCTTGGGTATTGAAATCAAAGGGGTATTTCTTCTCTTCCATCCATTTGATTATCGCCGGTAAAATCTCTTCTTTAAGTTTAATTTTATTCCCGATAAAATTATCATCGACAAAAAAGACACTGCCGCGCCAACCACGATTATATAAAACATCTAATTCCCTTGAGATTTGCTCTTTATCTTTTGTCCTTTGGACTCTCCCGTTTAAAAGGACAATATCACAAAACTCACAGTTAAAAGGACAACCTCTCGAAAATTGAATACTCATTGAGGCATATTTTTTCATATCAATTAATCCCCAGAAGGGTACTGGGGTTTGTCTTATGTCTGGCCATTGATTTGGTTTGTAAATTTTCTCCAAGGTGCCATTTTTAAAATCTTCTAAAAAGAGAGGAAAGGTAACTTCTGCCTCACCTAAAACAAAATGGTCAATATCATTTATATACTCTTCGTAGCCGGTGGTAAAAAGAGGTCCGCCAGCGACAATTTTTTTGCCAAATCTCTTAGCTAATTTAATAATTTCTCTGACTGATTCTTTTTGGACAATCATTGCTGAAATAAAGATAAAATCTGCCCAATTGAAGTCTTTTTCACTTAACTTTTGGATATTTAAATCAATTAATTTTTTATCCCATTCTTTGGGAAGCAAAGCGGCCACGGTTAATAAACCGAGTGGTGGAAAAGCGGCCTTTTTTCCGATAAAAGGGAGGGCGTATTTAAAACTCCAAAAAGTTTTAGGAATTTTTGGATAGAAGAGCAAAATCTTCATATTTTTTATTATCTTTAGCAAGAAGCTTATTGAACACTAAAGAAAAAAATGTAACGAAGACAGGAGCAAAAATTAAAACTGAAAATAATTGATTCCTTAAAAAGGGGAGGGCGGCAATATAACACTTGATTAATCCCGGAAGAGTCATTTGGTACATTCCTGAGGTTAGCCACCAGCCAAAATTAGTCCAGAAATAGAAAAAGAGGACTGAGAGAATCCCTAAGCCGGTAATTTTAAAAAAGTGATGCTTAGAACTTCTTTTCACTAGAGTGCCAAAAATTCCAATTAAAATAAAGGCTGACCAAGTAAAAAGATAAACCGAGGTATTGCCAAAATAAACATCGGAAAGAAAAATCATAGAAAGGGGAATAATTGGGGCGAAAACACCTCCCAGAAATGAACCGGAAACTAAAGATAGGGCAGTTACAGCTTCAAAATTAGGAATGCCAACTTGTTCATTTAAAAAAATACGAAAAGCAACTCCAAAGATGATAATAAAAATTGCAATTAAAATCTTCTTTTTGTTCATTTAATTAAAAGGGGGAGGGAGCAAATTTCCACTCCACTCTATCACCTTCTTTTATTTCTTTTTTATCAGCTGCTATCGTTGGCAATTCCCCATTCAGCCAGTATTGCCAATATTTATTATCAGTTCCATTTCTAGCCCCGTCAATATTTTCTACCAGCACTCCCATTCCTTCATAAATAGTAAATTCTATTTTAAAGTTTTCTCTTTTAGCTAACTCCTCCAACAAAGAAAAAACGGTTAAATTCTCAGAGGGAATTATTTGATAAGATTTTACATTTCCATTACCGAAATCAATTATATACAGGGTTTTTTCTCGAACCTTTTCAATGCCGGTAGCTTTTATTAGAGACAAACTGTTTATTTCATTTTGAAGGGATAGATATTCTTGGCTAACTAAATAAATCGTTCCAATTATTAAAATTCCTAAAATAATCCCTACTAATTTTAGATTGAGATTTGATTTTAACATAAGAAGTAAAAATGATAAACTAAAATATATATGAAAACACTTTATTTACCAAATAAACTCCGGCCGGAATTAAGAAAAATTTGGGGAATTCCTATCTTTGGTCGAAAAAAGGAAGTTTTTGAAAAATTTAAAGAATTTTGTCAAAGAAAGAAATTTAAAAAAATAATTACGGTTGGAGATTATTGCTCCTTAAATCTTCCTTCTGATGTTAAAATTTTTGACGGAAGAATAGGGAGAAATAAAATAGCCCCTCTTCAGGAATATTCTTTTTCCTGTTGGAATCCACCAACTTCAATAAATAAAGAAGCCTGGAAAACCCTTAAAAAAGCGATGTCTAAAAATGGGAATGTTTTTATTGATGGCGAGGAAGATCTCTTGGTCATCCCGAGTGTTTTGCTTTCTAGAAAGAAAACCGCAGTAGTCTATGGTTTTGCCAGTAAAGGAATCTGCCTGATTGAGGTTTCTCCGGAAATAAAGAAGAGTTTTAGGAAATTACTTAAAAAATTCCGGAAAGGAAAATTCAAAAAAATTGCTCTGGGAGGAACATTTAATCGACTCCACCCCGGCCATCACTATTTTCTTTCCATGGCTAAATACTACGGAAAAAGTGCGATAATCGGACTTTGCTCTGACCAAATGGTCAAAACCAGAAAAAAGAATTTCAGAAATGTCCAATCGTTTAAAGAAAGAAAAAGAGCTCTGGAAAGTTATTTTAAAAGAATCGGCCTCAGATCTAAAATTATCGAAATAAACGATATTTATGGTCCAGCTGTCAAAGATAAAGAAACGGAGGCGATTTTACTTACCGAGGAGACTTTCCCGAACGGAAGAAAAATTAACAGAATAAGGAAAAAAAATAAATTAAAAGAGCTTCACTACATTATTCTTCCCTATCTTTTAGACAAAACCGAAAAAAAGATTTCTAGCAAAAATAAAGGGGTTAAACCTTCTTAAGAATATGAACAGTGACGCTGCCACCAGCTCCGCCGACGTTATGGCAAAGACCAATTTGGGGATTTTTTATCTGACGCTCCCCGCATCTCCCTCGCAATTGATTAGTAATCTCATATATCTGGGCTAAGCCAGTAACCGAAATGGGGTGACCTTTAGCTTTGAGGCCACCGGAAGAATTAACCGGCAACTTACCGTCTAAATTCACTTTCCCTTCTCTAATTAAATCTGCCCCTTTTCCAATCGGGGCAAAACCCAAGTTTTCATAAGAGAATAATTCTACTGAGGTAAAGGCATCGTGAACCTCAGCTATATCAATATCCTCGGGTTTAATTCTAGCTTGGCTAAAAGCCTGCTCAGCGGCTAATTTGGTTGCTTTAAAATGGGTAATAATTTCTCGACCAAAAGTTAAAAGATAATCAGTGGCAAATCCGGAACCTGTAATTTCAATGTCTGACTTTTCCCTGGAGAGAATGGCCGCCGCTCCCCCGTTAACGGAAAAAGAGCAGTCCATCAAACGAAAAGGGGAAGCAACCATTGGTGAACGTTTAATTTCTTCCAGAGAAACCGGTCTTTGATAATAATAGGCTTTGGGATTTAAAACCGCATTTTGATGGTTTTTATAGGAAATTAGAGCTAAGTCATCCATGGTCGCCCCGTATTTTTTCATATATTGCTGCCAAACTAAAACATTTTGAACCGGGAAAAGCATTCCTTCAGTCTGCTCAATCACTCTTTCCGCTGCTGACATTATCCAGTCAGTGGTAACTTCTGAAGGATTATCAACAACCCTTTCTCCGCTGACGACTAAAATGTTTTTGAAGCCGAGACGATTCCCAACCCAGACAGCCACCCCGCCCCCAGCGCAAACTGAAGGAGTTTCAATAATTGGAACATTAGTTTTGAATAAATCAGAAAGTAAAGAAATTTTATGAGTTTGGTGCTCACCTCCAGCTGCGCTGGAAATAGCCGACAAAACAATAGCCTCGATATCAGAGATTTTCATTCTGGAATCTTCCAGGGCCTCTATGGCAGCTTCATAAACAAATTGCCACCAGGGTTTATTAGAATAATCAAATTTTGTCATTCCTACCCCTTTGATATACATAGAATTACAAAGCCTGCCAGGCGGCAATTAAGGTTCCCGGACCAGCATGAGCACAAACCACTGGTGAACCTAAACTAACAAAAGGAACTTCAGCTTTTATTTCCTTTAGCATCTTTCTCAACTTCTCGGCTCCTTCCAGATTATCAGCCTGGCCGATTATTACTCTAATTCTCTTTCCTTGTTTTCTGGCTTTTTGGCTTTCTTTTGATATTTTTTTGAAGAGAGCTTCGGCCATATCTTTAGCAAAAATTACTCCTCCTTTAGCTACCACCCCATCTTTAACGGCAATTAAAGGGTGAAGGTTTATTTTTTTCATTCTCCTCACCCAGTTGGTTTGGGACTTACTTGCTCTTCCTCCGGCCTCTAACCATTTTGGGTCTTCCAAAATAACCCAGAAATGGATTTGGGGGATTGTTTTTCTAAGTTCATCTAAAACTTCAGCGATATCCCTTTGCTCTTGAATCAGCTCAATTGCCCGCAAAACCAAAAGGCCCTGACCAGAACTAGCAGTTAAAGAATCTAAGATAAAAATTTGCTCAGGGGTTGGAACCATTGATCTGGCTTGGACAGCCGAGTTATAACAGCCAGAAAGTTTAGAAGTAATAGTAATACATAAAACTTTATCAAATTTTTGAAGCTGTTTTTGAAAAGCTTCTAAATAAGATTTGGGTGCGGCCTGGGAAGTTTTGGGGGAAGCTTTAATTCCTCTTTTATCGGCTTCTCTCATTTTTTGATAAATATTTTCACCAGAAAGATTCTCTCCTTCTGGCCAATCTACTATCAGAGAGACTATTTCAATTTGATAACGTTCTACAATCTTTGCTGGTAAATCAGCTACGTCTTCAGTAACGATTCCAATAGAAACCTTTCTAACTGATTCTTCCCCTCCCACTTCTTTAGCCATATCCTCTTCTCTTAAACTTAGAATTTGGCCTAAACCCCTCATAATTTTCTTTACCTCATCTGGTGAGTCAGTATGAATATGAATCTTCATTTTCTCTCCAATCTGAACCATATCTAGCGAGTTTCCGAGATTTTTCAATTTATCCTGGATATTTTTTTCAGAAAATTTGGGATTTTTAATTAATGAAACTACTTCGTAGCGATAAGAAAGAGTCTGGACAAACCTTCTGACTTTTTCTGAAGGCTTTTCTTCTTTTTTTTCTTCTCTTTTTTCTCCCTCCAGGGCTTCTAAATGACTTTCCAAAATCATCAAATAAGCCAAACCTCCGGCATCAACCACATTGGCTTTTCTAAAAATTTCCATTTTCTCCCGGGTCGCCAAGAGGGCCTCTTTAGCTTCTTCCACTGCTGACTTAAAGATTTTAACCAAATCCTTTTCTTTCTCGGCTTCCCTTTTGAAGGTCTGGGTGGCAGCATCAATGACATCTAAAATTGTCCCTTCTTTGGGATTCTGGATAGATTGCCTGGCTCTCTCCGCTCCTTTTTCAAAAGCCAGAGCCAATTTTTTGGCATTGACTGGGTTTTTGTTAAGAATTGGTAAAAAACCAGCCAAAAAGCCGACGTAAATCACGCCGGCATTACCCTGAGCAGCAGTTAAGGCTCCGTCTAAGGTAGCTTCAGAAATTTCGTCTAAATCCTTGAAATCCCTGTTTTCAATTGCTTCTTTCACCCCGGTCAGAGTCTTGGTCATATTGCTTCCCGTATCTTGGTCGGGAACCGGGAAGACATTGATTTTATTAATTTCCTCTTTGTGTTCCTCAATCTTTTGACAAGAAAGGAGGAGCATTTTTTTGAACTCCTCTTGAGTGAAATACTCCATATATTATTTAAACTTTTCTTCTAACTCCTTGAGGATTTTAGCTGCCAAGTCTTTCCCGCCCAAGCCAAAAGCGATTCCCAAAGCGATTGAAATGGTAACCACCATGCCAATCAAAATGGCTAAAATTAGCGAGGGAGTGATTTGAAGCTGATAGAGAATAGCTAAAATAGCAAAGAGCCAGATTGCCCAACGGATTGCTCTTCCTAAAAATCTGGAATAAGTTATTTTTTCTTTCTCGAGGGTGCCAACTACAATTTTTTGAGAAAAATCAGCTAAAAAAACCGCTACGACAAAGATTAAGGCAGCAATAAAAATATTTGGATAGTAGCCAATCGCTTTTTCTAAAAATTGGCTAAATTGAGTTAACCCCAAAATTTCTGAAGCAGCCATCAAGAAAAGAATGACAAAAAACCACTTTACTATTTCACCAAAAAATTTGGGAGCATTAAGATGGGTATCAATCTTAGTCAGAGCTTCTTCTAAACCCATTCGTTTTAAAACCTGATTCAATCTAATTTTACTAAGGAAAGCGGCCGCTATCTGACCTATCCATTTGGAGATAAACCAACCAATGAAAAAAACTAAAATCGCCCAAAAAATTGCCGGTGAGATATTAATAAGGCTTTGGAGAAATGGCTCAAAAATATTTTCCCACATAGTAAATTAATTATATATTACCACTTGTTTTTGTGCAAGCCGAGCAAATAGCCTGTTCGGTTAAAAATTAGATGTAAAAAAAGAGTTAGAATAAAAACAGTTATCCAGATTAATATATTAATTTTTAAAAAGGGCGTCAAGAATAGAGCCGCTCCAATGACATAATTGGTCTGGTCAAAAGGAATAAATCTTGCCCCTGGTTCCATTTTCAAACGCCGTTTAACAAAGGCAAAGAGCAGGTCCCCAAAAACTGCTCCTGCTGAAATTAAAAATCCGAAAGCTAAAATATTAACCTCGCCCCCAAGCCCGGAGGCGGGGTTAATTTCTGAATAATCAAAAAAGCTAATTTCCTTAATAAAAGAAAATCGATAAAGCCAGAGTTGAAGTCCGAACACTAAAATTCCAATTAGTATTCCAAAAATTACTCCCCGCCAGCATTTATTTTTACCCAAAATTGGTTGACCAAAAAATTTTCTCCCAAAATCAACTGGTTTATCTAGGAAATTAAAGAGACCGACTCTTCTAATCAGAGGTGGGGTCATATTTGTAAAATAAGCAGGAAGAAAAAAATAGAAACAAGATAAAAGAAATTGCCAATTCATAAAATTATGTTAGAATAACGAGAAATGAAATGCGATCTTCACGTTCATACTTCTTATTCCTACGACAGTACTTCTTCGCCGAAAGAAATGGTCGAGGCAGCGATTAAAAAAGGAATTGATTGTTTAGCCATTACCGACCACTCGGAAATTAAAGGGGCTTCGGAGGCTATCGGATATGCTAAGGGAAAATCTATTTTAATTATACCTGGGATTGAAATTAAAAGTAAGGAAGGAGATATTTTAGGTCTGAATATTAAGAAGGTAATTCCCAATGGCCTTTCGGCCAAAGAAACCATTAAAAAAATTAAAGAAGCGGGAGGAATGGCAATTATCCCTCATCCTTTTGGTTGGTCTTGCAGCTTTAAAGGAAATCTAAAA
>CAZJYW010000003.1:0-15836 GCA_964550395.1 uncultured Candidatus Saccharibacteria bacterium | reverse complement strand
GGCAATTATCCCTCATCCTTTTGGTTGGTCTTGCAGCTTTAAAGGAAATCTAAAAGAAATCTCAAAAGAGATAGATGGAATTGAAGCCTTGAATGCTTCTGTCTTTGGCTCAGGCAACAAAAAGGCATCGGCTTTTGCTCAAAACTTCAATCTTCCTTTTACCGCTGGCTCCGATGCTCATGAACCAAATATGGTCGGTAAAGCTTATTTAGAGGTTCCCGGAGATAATTTATCTATAGAGGAAATTTTGAACCAAATTAAGAATAGAAATGCTAAAACTGAAGGTTCAAAAGTCAACTTTTTTGAGAAAATAATAGCTCACCTTGGCAGAAATATCGCTAAAATTAAAAATTATGCTCGCTGAAAATAGAGAAAAATTTAAAAAAATTGAAATTAAAACTGGGGAGATTTTTTCTAAATTTTTTACCCCAAATCAATACACTTTGATTTCTCTTCTTTTTGTTATTATTTCTTTTTCTTTTTTAATTAATCTTCACCCCGCCCCCACTTCCCTAGAAATTGCTGGTAAGGTTTTCTTCCTGTCAGAGAGTGGGGGCGGGGTAAATCTTGTTTTGGCTTTAATCTTTTTTCTTTTAGCTGCCTTTTTGGATTTTATTGATGGAGCGGTAGCTAGGTTTTTGCAAAAAGCAACAAAAAAGGGGGCTTACTTAGACACGGTTTCTGACCGTTACGTTGAAGGAATTATTTTATTGGGTTTTTTATTCTTGCCTTTAGCTGATTTTCTTTTACCAGCTAAGGTTTGGATTTTTCTGGCCCTTTTTGGCTCTCTAATGACAACTTATGCTAAAGCAGCAACTAAAGAAAAGGGGTTAATCGAGACAGAAATGAAAAAAGGCCTTTTAGGCCGAACCGAAAGAATAATTTTAATTTTTCTGGCAATGCTCCTTGGTATTTTTAATCTTTCTTGGTTAATCTATCCAATTGTAATTTTAGCTGTTCTCTCAAACCTCACTGCTTTCCAAAGAATCTATTTAGCGCTCAGACCAAGCCAGAACCAAGGCATTAGGACCGACTAGGACACCAAGGACATTATCAATTAAGTTTATGAAAACGACTTCAACCCCTTCTAATTCTTTCTCAATCCTCTCTTTTAATCTTTGAGCTCCCTCTAAATTGTCGCCATGGGTAATTGCTACCCTGATTTTTTTACTTTGGTTCCTTAATTTCTTTGTTTTTGCTTCAAACTGACCGAATAAACCAGTGGGAATGTCTTTGGCTCCAGCTTTAATACCAATGGCTTTTATCACTCCCTTTTTAAAGCCAAGTATTGGTCTTACCCCGATTTTTTGCATTCTTCTAAACCAATTGGCTATAGCAGAAGATATTCTACCTGAGGCTTCTATCCATTTAGGGTCTTCAAGCATTGCATAAAGATAAACTTGAGGAATAAATTTCTCTAACTCCTTAACGATTTCTTCAGTATCTTTCCCTTGCTCAATTAAATCAATTGCTTTTAAAGCGGAGAGTGCTTCACCGCAGCTTGCGTTCAAAGAATCAACAATAAAAACTCGTTTTTGGTCTTCCTCTTTCAATATTCCTCTGGCCTGATTTGCTGAGTTGTAAGTACCAGAGAGTTTAGAGGTGAGAGTAATACAAATGATTTTATCAAATCTCTCTAGTTGTTTTTTAAAGGCATCTAAAAAATCTTTAGGGGAAGGCTGAGAGGTTTTGCCAAAACTTTTGATTTCTCTTTTTTCAGCCTCTCGCATTTTCTGAAAAGTATTCTCTCCTGGTAAATTCTCTAAATCTGGCCAGTCCATTTTTACGGGGACAACGGCCATCTGATATTTTTCGATTATCTCTTTGGACAAGTCCGCCCCTTCATCAACGACTAAACCAATTTTAGGCATAGTTTTTAAATTATTTGCCAACCTCTATTTTTGGCAATTTCTAATAATTTTTTATCCGGCCCGACTACCACCGGGTTACCCACCAATTCTAACATTGGTAAATCAAAAACACCATCTGAATAAGCGAAACTTTCTTTGAAATTTATTTCTAAATTTTTTTCAGATAAAAAATTCCTTAATTTTTCGGCTTTTCTTTCGCCAAAACAAAAAGGCGGTATTATTTTCCCGGAAAATTTATCTTTGATAACTTCGAGTTCTGTTCCGATGGCAAAATCAATATTGAGACGATTAGCGATAACCTCAACTAAGTTTTGGAAACTACCGGAAGTTAAAATGGTCAGGAGTCCTTCTTCTTGATGTTTTTTTAATCTCTCCAGAACGTTCTTTTTTAGAGACGGCAATAGGTATTCATCAGTTAACCAATCAAAAATTTCTTTTCCTCTCTCTAATTTTATTCCCTTTATCAGTTCGGCTAAATCTTTGCCCCAACTTTGGTAATATTTTTCAGTCGAGATTAAATGCATTTTCCAAAAAGGAGCTAAAGCCATATGACTGGTTAAATACCAAAAAACGGAGCAGAGATTTTCTTTTGTTTTGAAATGGTGTTTTACCATTCCTAACCAAAGATGGGTATCTATCAAGGTTCCATCTAAATCAAAAAGGGCAATTTTTTTAATGGAATTGTTCATTAAGTTTGGCTGAGCGTCTTTTTTAACTTAAATTTTGGCTCTCTTCCTTCTTTAATTCTTTGTAAATTCTCTCGATGAGCCCACCAGATAAGACCAAATAAAATAATTCCTAAAATAAAATAAGCTAAAGCAAAGGAGGAAAGCCAGAGAATTAAAGGGAAGAAACTTGCCATCAAGAGGTTAGTAAAGCTCATTATTCGGGAAATAGCTAAAACTAAGAGCCAAATTAAAAGCAGAATTAAAAAAAATTTCCAACCCAAAAGAATAAAGAAAACCCCAAGGGTAGTAGCCACCCCCTTTCCTCCTTTAAATTTGAGCCAGGCTGGGAAAATGTGACCTAAAATTGGGGCAATGGCTACTAAAGCTATCTGCCAATCTGAAAAATTCACCCCGCCTCCAAATATGGGGGCGGGGTTTATGGCTAAATAAGCTGGGATTGCCCCTTTTATAACATCTAAAATACAAACTAAAGCTGCCCATTTAAAACCTAAAACCCTTAAAACATTGGTTCCACCAATGTTGCCTGAGCCTACTTTTCGGATGTCAATTCTTTTAACTTTAGAAATTAAGTAGCCCCAGGGGATAGAGCCCAATAAGTAGCCAAAGATGATTAAAAAAATAAAGTTAGCAATAGGAAATAGCATTTTCAAAATGATTAATTTTAGCTTTTTTATTAGAATTCAGTTCAATCGCAATTACATCAATCTGCCATTTAGAATTTAAAGGAATCTTCTTTTTCATCAGCCAGCTTTCAGCAGTTTTTACTAACTTTCTTTGTTTTCCAAAATCAACTTTTTCCTCCGGTGAAATGATAGAGGCCCGTCCTCTATCTGCTAGAGTTTTTACCTCAATGAAACTGATTATATCATTTTTCTTGACTACAATGTCAATCTCCCCTGTTTTTGGTCCCGTCGAAATCCTAAAAGAATAATTTTTGTCCAAAATTTCATATCCTTTATTTCTTAAGTAATTTTCGGCAATTTTCTCACCTAAAATTCCTAATTGTTTTGAACCCATATGGACCTGGGCAGAATCGAACTGCCATTTCTACAATGCGAATGTAGCGTTTTACCATTAAACCACAGGCCCCTACCCGCCTACGGCGAGAATTTCTAATTTCCAATTTCTAATTTCTAAACTAAAATATTTTTTAACTCAGCCAGAGAGTTAATTTTTTTAACCGGAGTGTTTTCAATCTTATCCCCTCTATCAATCAATATTGTTTCCATCCCCAGTTTTTTGGCCGGGATTAAGTCTCTTTCTAATTCGTCACCAACCATCAGAGTTTCTTCTGGTTTAATTTTTAATTTTTCTAAAACCGCTAAAAATGCTCTTGGGTCAGGTTTTAAAAATTTAGTTTCTCGGGGAGTAAAAATCTCAAAATATTTTTCTAAACCAAGGTTAGAGAATAAAAAGGGGGCGGCGCTGGTTAAAATAGCTTTTTGATAAGAGAGGCCGGTTATTTCTTTCGCATCATCGTAAAGCTGATAAACAATATTTTCTTTAAAAAAGTTAGCCAGTTTATTAACTGTTTCTTGGTCTGTTTTTTGAATAACTTTTTCAAGAAGCTTTTGGCTAAAATCTTGCCAGCCGGCGCTCTGGGTCATTAACTGAACGAAAAGAGAAGTAAATAATTTTATATCTTTTTCTGTTTTGAGTTCTATTCCTAATTTCTGGTAAAAAGCGAAGAAATCTTCTCTTTTGAGCTTTTCGACTGAAAAAACTAAAGTGCCAAATAAATCAAATATAATTAATTTTGGTTTCATGTTTTTGTCGGGATGCCGAGATTTGAACTCGGACTAAATCCTCCCGAAGGACTCGTGCTGCCATTACACTACACCCCGTTTGAAATTTACATTACCCAATATTTTTTCTTGGTCATTTCATCTCTTTTTATTTCTAATTTTTCTCTTTCTTTTTTAGCTTTCTCGGCCAGATTTTTTAATTTTTCATCAGATAACTTAGCCAATTTTTTAATTTCTTTTTCTAAAAATTCTTTTTTATTTTTCTTCGGCTCCTCTAGGACATAGCCAAGTAGGACATCTAAAATTTGGCCTATCTCCGGCCCGGGCTGAATTTTTAAAATTTTCATCACTTCATTCCCCGACACTTTAAGCATTTTCACCGAAATCGGGTCCTGAGCAACTTTCTCAATTACATATCTTAAATGCCTCAATTTATAAGGCTCGGCTTTTGGCACCCCCGAACCGATTCGGTCTGCCATTCTAACCTCTAGCAGCTCTTCCATATTCTCTGGCCCAACCTGACGAACTAGTCTTCTAACCGAACCCTCGGAAACCTCATCAACATTATAATAAAAAAGGTGATATCTGACTAATTTGGCAATTTTTTCAATGTCTTTCTTGGGAAATTTTAGGCGGTTTAAAACTTGGATGGTCATTTTTGCTCCAACTATTTCATGGTTGTAAAAAGTGGAATCGGGACCTTCACCCCTTTTTGTTCTGGGTTTCCCAATATCATGGAAAAGAGCAGCTAATCTCACATGTTTATTAAAATTCTTTTTAGCCGCGAAATCTAAAGACCTCAAATAATGCTCATAGCATTCATAAATATGGTGCTTATTTTGGGTAACTTTATATCCTTCTTCAAGCTCGGGAATAATATATTTTAACAAACCAAGCTGGCGCAAAAGTTCAATTCCGTCTGATGCCCCTTCGGCCATAATAATTTTTAAAAACTCATCTCTAATCCTTTCTTTGGAGATGGCCTGTAGCCAAGGAGAATTTTTTTTAATTGCCCGAGTGGTTTTTTCTTCAATCGCCCAAGCTTTACCCAGGGTTACGGTAAATCTCACCGCCCTCATCATTCTTAAAGCGTCCTCATTAAATCTCTCTTCCGGATTCCCCACCGCCCGAATAATTTTGTTTTTAAGATCATCTTGGCTTTTAAAAAGGTCAATAATTTTTAACTTTTCATTTTTAACTTTTAACTTAGACGCCTCTGGCGTCGCTGCTATTGCATTCACTGTAAAATCCCTTCTAGCCAAATCTTCCTCAATAGTTTTAGCAAATTTTATTTCATCAGGGTGTCTTTTATCAGTATATTTTGCCTCTTTCCGATAAGTGGTAACTTCAACTTCCCGAACGTCAGTGAAGGGGCGAGAAGAAGATTTATCTTCTTTGAACTCCTTTAATCTCGAATTTTTATTGCCGGTTTGGACAGTGACAGTGAAAAATTGATTACTATAAAAACTCTTGGGAAATATCTTTTGAATTTCTTTTGGTTTAGCATTGGTGGCCGCATCCCAGTCTCGGGGTTCAACCCCTCTTAAAAAATCTCTAACACAGCCCCCGACAACATAGGCCTCAAAACCTTTCTTTTTTAATTGGGAAATTACAAATTCTATCTCTTTTGGAATCTTCATTGAGTTAATTTTAACTCAAAAACTTGTTTTTTTCAACTGTTTTGGTAAAATTAATTTGAGGCGCCCTCGTGGTGAAACGGATATCATCTTTGTCTTCGGAACAAAGGGTAGAGGTTCGAATCCTCTCGAGGGCATATAATATATATGTATGTTATACTGAAATTACTATGAAAAAAATATTTTTAATTATCTTTTTAGGAAGTTTATTGTTTCCTTTGATTAGTTCGGCTGGAAGTTATCAAGCTGACGGGACAACGGTTAATTATCAGGGTTTAGTTCCTTGTGGCAAAGAAGTTTGTATAAATGGGGAGTATGATGAAAACGGAATTTGCTTGGGGGATGAAAAAGAATTCCCCTGCACTTTCTGTCATTTTTTTGTGATGCTGGATGGAATAATTGATTTTGTTTTATTTAAGATAGTTCCTCCCGTTGCCATTTTAATGTTAGTAATTGGCGGAGTAATGTTTTTTGCAGCAGCAGGAAGTCCAGAAAAATTAGGAACGGCAAAGAAATTAATAACTTCGGTAGTGATCGGACTAATCATAATTTTTGCTGCCTGGATTATTATAGATTTATTCTTCTCCTTGATTGGGGTGGCTGAATGGACTGGTCTCCGAGAAGGTTGGTTTACGATTAATTGCCCAGTTCAATTGCCTGAATAAAATTTTTACGCCCTCATAGCTTAATTGGAAAAGCAGCTGCCTCTTAAGCAGTTGATTCCAGGTCCGAGTCCTGGTGGGGGCACAAATATGTTAACTCCTGAGGAAAAAGAAAAAGTCATAAAAAAATATAAATTGCATGAGACAGATACTGGCTCTCCCGAAGTCCAGATTACTTTACTTACCGAAGAAATTAAAAAACTGCTTTTACATTTAAAAAAACATTCTAAAGATTTTCATTCAAAAAGGGGACTTCTAAAAATGGTTTCCAAGAGAAGATCCCTTTTAAATTATTTAAAAAAAGAGGATACCAGAAGATACAATAGTATTATCAAAAAAATAGGGTTGAAAAAATAAAATGCCAGCAATAAAACATATCGGGCAGAGGGTAGCGGTTCTAATTGACGTCCAAAACTTATATCACTCAGCCAAAAATTTATATGGGGCTCGGGTTAATTTCCGAGAAATTTTAAAATTGGCCGTAGGCCAAAGAAGTTTAATCAGAGCCTTTGCCTATGTGGTTAGAACTAAAACCGGAGAGGAAAAACCATTTTTTGAAGCCCTGACTAAATTGGGAATCGAAACCAGAGTTAGAGATCTCCAGGAATTCTACGGCGGTCTTAAAAAGGCGGATTGGGATGTTGGAATTACCATCGATGCCGTCAGAATTGCTCCCAGCGTTGACAGCATCTGCCTGGCTTCAGGAGATGGTGATTTTATTCAGTTAGTTGAATACTTAAAAAACCAGGGAAAAAGAGTAGAAATCCTTGCCTTTGGCAGGTCGGCTTCCGGCAAATTGAAAGAGGTAACGGATGAATTTGTTGACCTAGGAGAAACCCCGGGAAAATATCTTTTAAAAAAATTATGAGTCTCAGTGACAAATTTAAATTAGACATTGGAGGAAGAGAATTGAAAATAGAAATTAAAAACTTAGCTGAAATGGCGGATAGTTCTTGTCTGGTCCAATATGGGGATACTTTAGTTTTGGGCACAGTAGTAATGTCAGAAGGAAGAAGAGAAGGAATAGATTTTTTTCCTCTCACCGTTGATTATGAAGAGAGATATTATGCCGCCGGAAAAATTTTAGGTTCCCGCTATATCAGACGAGAAAGCCGGCCTTCAGATGAAGCAATTTTAACTTCCAGATTAATTGATAGGGCCATCAGGCCGAGATTCCCTGGAGATTTAAGAAGAGAAGTCCAGATTGTCGCCACCTGTCTTTCCTGGGACAGAGAAAACGACCCGGATATAATTGGTTTAATCGCTGCTTCCCTGGTTTTATCTCTTTCTGATATTCCCTGGTCCGGACCAATAGCCATAGCCAGAATTGGTAAAATAGACAATGAATTCATTTTAAATCCAACCTATGAACAGAGAGAAAAAAGTGATTTAGATTTAGTGGTAGCGGGAGTTGAAAAAAATGGTGAAATTTTAATCAATATGATTGAGGCTGAGGCCGAGGAGGCGGCAGAAGATATAATTTTAAAAGCAGTTGATTGGGCTAAGCCCTATCTAAAAAAACTAATTGATTTTCAAAATCAAATTATAGGAAAAACCGGGAAAGAAAAAATTAAAATCGAGAGTATCCCGGCCGACCTTGAATTGGAGAAAGAAATTAAGGAATTTCTGGAAGATAGATTAGAAAAAGCCCTTTTTCAAAAAGATAAAATTAATCGGATGGACCAAGTAAATAATCTTAAAGAAGAATTGGTTTATTATATTGAAGGGAAGTATCCCGGGATGGGAAAGACAGGGTATACCAGAGATTTTTTTGAAAAGGAAATAGAAAAATTGGTTCATCAAAATATAATTTTAAAAGAAAAAAGGCCGGACGGCCGGGCTTTGAACGAATTAAGAGAAATTTCTTGCGAAGTAGGGCTTTTACCGAGAACCCATGGTTCCGGCCTTTTTTGCCGAGGGCAAACTAAAGCCCTCTCTATTTTGACCCTGGGGGCGCCGGGAGATGTTAAATTGTTGGAAGGAATGGAAATTATTGCGAAAAAAAGATTTATGCATCATTATAATTTCCCTCCCTATTCTGTCGGAGAAGTCAAACCAATCAGGGGACCGGGCAGAAGAGATATTGGACATGGGATGTTAGCGGAAAAGGCTTTATTGCCCTTGATTCCTACCTTTGAAGAATTTCCTTATACCGTCCGAATAGTTTCTGAAATTCTTTCCTCTAATGGCTCGACTTCTATGGCTTCGGTTTCTAGTTCTTCTCTGGCCTTAATGGATGCCGGAGTGCCAATCAAAACTCCGGCAGCCGGAATTGCTCTGGGATTAACGCAGGATTCAAAAAGTAATTACAAAATTTTAACCGACATCCAGGGGCCGGAAGACCATTATGGCGATATGGATTTTAAGGTAGCCGGGACCAGAAAAGGAATAACCGCCATCCAAATGGATGTTAAAATTGATGGAATCTCAGAGAAAATTTTAAAAGAAGCGCTATCGCAAGGTAAAAAAGCCCGCCTCCAAATTTTAGACAAAATAAGAGAAACAATAGATAAACCAAGAGCCAAACTTTCTCCTTTTGCTCCTAAAATTTTAATTCTCCAAATTAACCCGGAAAAAATCAGGGAAGTAATTGGCCCCGGCGGGAAAGTGATTAATGAAATAATTAAAGAGTGCGGAGCTTCAATCGATATTGAAGATTCAGGAAAAATTTTTGTTACGGCCGAGAAAGAAGAGGCAGCCGAAAAGGCAATCGCCTGGATAAAAAACATTACCAGGGAAGTTAAAGTAGGAGAAATTTTTCAGGGCAAAGTGAAAAGGATTCTTGACTTCGGAGCCTTTGTGGAAATTCTTCCCGGCCAGGAAGGTTTAGTTCATATTTCTCAACTTGCTCCTTTTAGGGTGGAAAAGGTTGAAGATGTGGTGAAGATAGGTGATATTGTGCCGGTAAAAGTAATTTCTATTGATGAACATGGCAGAATAAATTTATCACTAAAGGAAGCTAAAGAGCATGCCTGAGGAAGTTGAGGAAAAAAAGGACTCCAACCTTTCCGCTGCTCCAAAAGAAGAAAAATTAGAATTTTTAAAAAGGAAGGAGATTAAAACGATGCAAAAAGACATCGCTCGTCTTCGGGAAAAAGAAGCTCAAAAAGAAAGAGAGAGAATTACTGCTTTAAAAACCACTGAGGAAATAAGGGAAAGAGAAGAAAGATTAGAGAAACTAAGAAGAGACGAAGAGGTAAGAAAAAGAGGAACAGAAAGGCTAAGGCTTGAGAAAGAGCTCAAAGAACTTTTAGAAGAAAAGGGAAGGGTAGAAATTAAAAGAAATGAGCTTGTCAAAAACAATAGTCAATTGGAAGAAATTCTTAGAATAATTCTAGCGAAAGAAGCAGAGATTGAAAAAAAAGAAAAAATTATTGAGGAAAAAGAAAAGGTAAGCAGACTTCCCGAAGAAAAACATGAAACAGAAAAAGAGAGGTGGAGCACAGAAGAAGAGAGGCGAAAAATAGAATCAGAAAGATGGCTTCAGGAAGAAAAACTAAAGAAAAATAAAGTTCAATTTAAAGAAGCTGATTTAAAATATCAACAGATTTTAAAGAAAGAGGAGGAAGTTAAATCCTCATTGAGACGGCTGGAAGAAATAAAAAAAATAGAGCCAGAAAAACTGAGAGAGGAGGAAGAAATCAAAGAAAAGGAAGTTAAAAAAGTCCCTCCCGAAGTTTTAATCCCCAAACCCCTTCCTAAAAAACCTTCTCCCTTTAAAAAAGTTTTAGTAAGAGGGGTAATTGTGGTTGTTCTTCTTTTAATCTTTAGTTTTTTTTATTGGTTTTTTGGGGTCAAAAAACCACCGGAGGAAGAAACCATTCCTCCAACCGAGGAAGAAATTGTTCCGCCAGAGGAAAAAATTATAGAAAAACCAGAAATCTTTATTCCTCCTTCTTTAATTTCCGTTGCTGAAACCAAAATCCGGGAGATTTCCCAGAATGAAGAAATTCCTGAAGCGATTAGCCAGCTGATGAGTGAAGAACTACCCCTGGGGAGTTTTTTGCGAATTGTAATCAAAAATACTAGTGAAAATCGATTATCTTCTTTGGAAGACATTTCTCAGGCTTTCCAAATAGAAGCTCCGGAAGAAATTTTTCAAGAATTAGAGCCAGACTATACCTTAACTCTCTATTCTCAAGAACAAGGAAAAAGAGTGGCTTTTGTCACTAAAATTAAAGAGGAAAGTGGGTTGACTGAATCGTTAAAAGCTTGGGAGACAAAGTTAGAAAAAGGTGTTTCTATCTCCGGGCAAGAAATTCCAGCTTTAACCCCTTATTTTAAAACCGCCAACTATCAGGGGGCAACTTTTCGTTATCAAACTTTCTCTGAGGACGATTTTGGAATTTGTTATTCGATATTTAACGATTATTTCATTTTAACTTCTTCGGGGGAAAGTATGCTTAAAATTATTGATAAATTTGGCGAACATGAATAAAAAACTTCTCGAAAAATCAAGACAGAAATTGGAAAAGGAAAAGGTAACAATCGAGAAAGAACTTAAGAAATTTGCCAAAAAAGATAAGAAGCTTAAGGGAGATTGGGATACCCGTTTTCCCAAATGGGATGGAAGCGAAGTAGGTAGTGCCGCCTTAGAGAAGGCCGCTGATGAAGTCGAAGAATATGGTACCCTCTTACCCATTGAATATAATCTGGAATTGAAATTGAAAAACATTGATTTGGCTTTAGAAAAAATTAAAAGGGATAAATACGGAACGTGTGAAAAGTGCGGGAAAGAAATCGATAAAAAAAGATTAGAAGTTTGTCCGGAAGCCCGCTTTTGCCTAAAGTGCAAAAAATGATCCATGCTATCTAAGGTCTTTTCAGCAGCTATTGTTGGGCTAGATGCCCAAATTATTGAGGCGGAGGTCAATTGTAGTTATGGCCTCCGCCATTTTGAGATTGTCGGTCTGCCCGATAAAGCGGTGGAAGAATCCCGGGAAAGAGTGGGAGCGGCGATTGAAAGTTCCGGTTTCCAATCGCCCCATCATCAACCAGTTCGAGTTTTAGTTTCCTTAGCTCCAGCCGACTTAAGAAAAGAAGGTTCTCTTTATGATTTACCGATTGCCTTGGGTTATCTTTTGGCTGCCGAGAAAATTAAATTTGATCCTAGTGATAAAATTTTCTTGGGAGAATTAGCCTTAGATGGAAGGTTAAGACCAATCAAAGGAGTCTTGTCTTTTGCCTTGGTTGCCAAAGAAAAAGGTTTTACTGAATTAATTTTACCGAAAGGAAATGCGGCTGAAGCTGGCTTGATCAAAGGAATAAAAGCGATTGGTGTTGAGAGTTTAAAAGAAACTATCGATTATTTAGAGGGGAGAAAAGAAATTTTCTCTCAGAAGACTAATCCTGAAGATTTTCTTAAAATTCCTAATTATCCAGTTGATTTAGGTTATATCAAAGGTCAAGCTTCAGCCAAAAGAGCTTTGGAAATTGCTGCTTCCGGTTCCCACCACCTTTTAATGATGGGGCCTCCGGGAGCGGGAAAAACTTTGTTAGCCAAAGCTATCCCTTCAATTTTACCTCGGCTTTCTTTCGAAGAATCATTAGAAGTAACTAAAATTTATAGCATCGCCGGACTTTTACCAAAAAATAAACCTTTGATTAATTTTAGGCCTTTTCGTTCTCCCCATCACACCTCCTCAGAAGTGGCCTTAATCGGAGGCGGAAATCCTCCCCGACCAGGAGAGATAACCTTAGCCCATCGAGGGGTTTTATTTTTAGATGAATTCCCCGAATTTCATCGAGATGTTTTGGAAAGTCTTCGCCAACCAATTGAGGAAGGGGAAATTACCGTCTTGAGGGCAAAACATTCCCTGACTTTGCCAGCCAGGTTTACTTTGGTAGCGGCAACCAACCCCTGCCCTTGTGGTTTTTACGGCAACCCAGACAAGAAATGTACCTGTACCTCTTCCCAAATTCAAATGTACCGAAGAAAACTTTCCGGCCCCTTGATGGATAGAATTGACCTTTTTATTAATGTTCCTCCGTTAAAATATGAAAAATTAGTCGCTGTTGATGAGGAAAATTGTAGCCGTAAGATAAGAGAGAAAGTAACCGCTGCCAGGCACATTCAAAAAGAAAGATTCAAAAGTGAAAAAAACTTAACTAATTCGGAGATGGAAATCCCCCAAATAAAAAAATACTGTCAAATAGACAGTAAATCCCAAAATCTTTTAAGGAATTATGTTGATTCGGGAAAACTTTCGGCTCGGGGTTATCACCGGGTTTTAAAAATAGCCAGAACCATTGCCGACTTGAGCAATTCTGAAAATATTTCCTTCAATCATCTTTCCGAAGCTTTAATATATAGAGTCAGGGAAGACTAATAGGATTTGTAAATATAGCCTAAAATTCGGTAGTCACCAATTTTTAAACTCCGGTAATCCATTTTCCCCCAGCCAATATAATTCATTTCAGAAAAAATAACTTTGCCGTCCGTTATTCTTTCAACATAAGCTACGTGGCCGAGAGAACTTCCTTTGAGAGAAATAACGGCTCCGACTTGGGGAGTACAATAACTCCCTCTGCAGACCGGGAAAGAGGCTACAGCGTTACTGAGCCAGTCTTTGGCATTACCCCAGGAAGGAATCGCTCTTTGCTGAGCCACCCACCAGGTACAGTACCCGTAGGGATATTTATGGCTCAATCCGTAAAAATTGTTTGTTGATAAATTAGTAAAGGACTTTTTCTCAATCTGAGAAGTTGAGGGCAGCTCTCCGCCGGGTATGATTAAAGCCTGATTCAGGAAAATTTCATCCGGACTAAAAATTTCATTAATGGCAACAATTTTCCCCGAATCGGCCTTATATTTAATAGCTATGCTTTCTAAAGTATCTCCTTTTTCTACTAAATGAATTAAGCCATCAACCGGCAGAATGGCAAGCTCTTGGCCCGGCTGAATAATCGCATCTTTTATATCGTTTGCCCAGATAATTGTTTCAATTTTAAGGTCGTATTTTTTAGCAATAGACCAAAGGCTTTCTCCCGGTTCAACTATATGGATAGTTATCTCGTTTCTAATTTCATCTTGGCCGACAATTTGAGCCAATACTTGAGGGGTAACCATAACCGGAGGCAAAGAAGCCTTGAGGCTGCAATTTTCAACTAAAAGAAAATCGGGTGATTCTAAAGAAAATTTTTGACCCGGACCTAAAAATAAATCTTGAGCGCCTTCAATCTTGGCAATGTTAGCCAGATTAGGGTTGGAAGAAAAAATAAAAAAAGAAAAGGAGACTAATCCAAACAAAACAAAGGCTCCTATTAAAATTGGGTTTTTTGACATACCTTATCTTAGAATACTCTAGCCAATTTATATGTCAATACAGTATGGTATATTAAAGTAATGAATTTAGCTTCTAAAAAGGCTATTCAGAACCTGCTCAAAAAATACCAAGGTCGTCCCTTAAAGAGACTGGGCCAGAATTTTTTAATCGATAAAAGGGTAATTAAAAAATTAATTAGGGCCGTCGAGCTTCAACCAAAAGACATCATTTTGGAAATCGGTCCAGGCATTGGGACTTTGACCATCGAGTTAGCCAAAAAAGTAAAAAAGGTGGTAGCTATTGAAAAAGACCTAAAGATGGTTGAAATTTTAAAAGAGACATTGAAAGATTATGAAAATGTGGAAATCGTTAAGGGAGACATTTTAAAAACTCAAAACTCAAAACTCAAAACTATAAACTATAAAGTTGTGGGCAATTTGCCTTTTTATTTAACTGCTCCAGTAATTCGAAAATTCCTTGAGCTGCCCGAGGTCCGGCCTCGGGCAATGGTGTTGGTGATTCAAAAAGAGGTCGGGCAAAGAATTTGTGCTAAACCCCCTCAAATGAGTATTTTAGCAGTTTCAGTCCAATTTTACGCTAAGTCAGAAATTATTAGTTATGTCTCAAAAAAATCTTTTTGGCCCCGACCGAAGGTTGATAGTGCGATTCTCCGAATCACACCACCGATTAACACTGATAGAAAGCTGATTAACGCTGATTTGTTTTTCCGAATCGTCAAAGCAGGATTTTCTCACCCCAGAAAACAATTAATTAATAATTTATTAAAAGAATTAAAACCCGACCGAGAAAAAGTTAAAGATTGGCTTTTAAAAAATAATATTCGACCAAGTCAAAGAGCGGAAACTTTAACTGTTAAAGATTGGACTTCCCTTACTAAAAATTTTTAATCTGTGGTAAAATAGTATAATGAAATTGATGGGAAGGAAAATTAAAAATCTTTTCTTTAATTTCATCTGGACTAAAAAACGGCTAATTTTAGCTGTTTTCTTTTTTGTATTTTTAGGGTTAGCCCTTCCTCTTCAATTGGTCCAAGCCCAGGGTTTCCTTGGAGCGCTTGCCTCTCTGCCAATGAACCTTTTTACCACACTTGTCCTCCAGCCTATTTTATTCGTTTCTAATATAATTTGTGCTTTAGCCCGAATGATTTTGGGCTGGGTGGTAGGGCCTTACTTTACCACTTTACCTTATACCCACGGGGGAATTGTTGAAATCGGCTGGCCGATTGTCAGGGATTTCATCAATATGTTTTTTATTATTGCTTTGGTAATAATTGGCTTAGCTACTGCTTTAAGAATCAAGGAATACCAAGCCCAAAAATCTTTGCCCATTTTAATTATCATTGCCGTTTTGATTAATTTTACTCCGGTAATCTGCGGATTGATTATTGATGCTTCAAATATTATAATGAACTTTTTTTTGGAAAGATTGACTGGTTTTGCTGCGATAGGAGAATCTTTTGAGATGCAGGGGTCAATAGTCGCGGAATTATGGAGAACGCCTGGACATTTTTTTGACATACGCTATGCTGCTTCAGCCCTGGGACAATCGCTGGTAATGATTATTTTTGATTGGGTGGCTGCTTACATTTTCTTTATTTTTGCCCTTCTTTTTATTATGAGGTACGTGATGATTTGGGCTTTAGTTATTGTCTCGCCGATTGCTTTCTTCTCTAAGATTTTTAAAGGGAGCGAGAAATATCTTTTCAAAAGCATTTTGGGTTGGGATGAGTGGTGGAAACAGTTTATTGAATGGTCGCTCTTAGGGGTTGTAGCCGGATTTTTCCTTTATTTAGCTGAGGTACTAATGACTATAGCTCCGGGTATGATAAGCGGCTTACCTCCGGGTCAGGGAACAAGCAGTTGGGTGGACAATCCCTTAGTGGACTTTGTTAATAATTTCCTTCCCTGGATGGTAGTTTTAGTTTTTCTATGGCTTGGTTACAAAAT
>CAZJYW010000002.1:23434-37981 GCA_964550395.1 uncultured Candidatus Saccharibacteria bacterium | reverse complement strand
CCAAACCTAGAAATAGTTTTAGGAAATGTTGATTCGGCAGAGATGGTTGAAAAAATATTAAAAGAGGGGTCACAGCATTGCGATGCTCTGAGAGTTGGGATAGGGCCAGGAGCAGCTTGTATAACTCAACAAGAACTTGGCGCTGGCCGAGCGCAAGCTTCGGCTGTTTGGGATTGCGCTCAAGAAGCAAAAAAACTTGAGCCAAAATACGGATTTATGCCAATCATTGCTGACGGTGGCATAAAAATCCCTGATATTATTGGCCAGGACGTAGCAAAACCGGGGGATATAACCAAAGCCCTGGCTCTGGGTGCTCAGACAGTGATGATGGGAGGTTTACTGGCTGGTTTAGATGAGTCGCCCGGTGAAAAAGAATTTGATTATGAGGAAAACAGAATGGTTAAAAAATATCGAGGCATGGGCTCAACTGAAGCGATGGCAAAGAGAGGGGCTTTGAGGTACGGAATTGAAAAAATGAAAATAAGAATTCCGGAAGGTAAAGTAATCAAAGTGCCTTATCGAGGTTCGGGATATGACTTTATTCCTCAACTAATTGCCGGGGTTAAACAAAGCTTACAAAAACAAGGTTTTAAAAAGATAAAAGAACTCCAGGAAGAAGCCGATATTCGATCTTTACCTAAATGAAAAGAAGGTGGCATAATAAAGATGGAGGTGAAAACCTTAACAATCTATAAAAAAGGGGGTGAAAAGATGAAATGGAAAAGGTCCAGCTGCGGGGTATTAACCGATATTGATGAGGATTATTGCCCGAGGCATGGAGCCACTGAGAATCCGGAAACACTCCAAGAAGCGGAGCTTTCAGAAGAAGAGTTTCTAGTTGAATATGGAAAAGGAAATATCTATACAAAGTACATTGCTCAATTAGAAAAACTTCTAAAGGAGCTCCGTCAAAAACAAAAAGAGGCCCACTAAAAATCTAAATAGCATCTTATCAAAAGTGGGCCTCTAATCATTTAACTTTTTACTTTCCCTACTATTTTTTCAAAAATTTGGGGATGGTTCTTGGCTAAATTAGCTAAGATTTTTCTATCAAGTTCAATCTTTTTCTTTTTTAATCCATGGATAAATTTATTATAAGAAATATCGGCCTGACGGCAGGCGGCTGAAATCTGAACTTGCCAAAGTTTTCTAAAATCTCTCTTTTTCGTTCTTCTATCTCTATAAGCATATTCCCAAGCGTGGTATAAGGCTTCT
The DNA here is from genome assembly GCA_964550395.1 of uncultured Candidatus Saccharibacteria bacterium. GTDB lineage: Bacteria > Patescibacteriota > Minisyncoccia > Minisyncoccales > CAZJYW01 > CAZJYW01. The sequence goes on along the minus strand of CAZJYW010000002.1, from coordinate 36,766 downwards.
TTGGCCTGGCGATATTTTGTTTTTCTCCCCCAACGAAAACCCTTGGCATATTTTAATAAATGCTTTCTTCGTTTATGAGCGATTTTTCCTCGTTTAACTCTTACCATGTCTTAATGTAAAAGTTTTTTTATCTTTTTAGATTCAGGCTTGGAAACCTCGACCCACTTGCGGCCTTTTCTAATCCTTTTTCCTGATTTTTTTGCTCGGTAATGGTCAAGACCGCTTAGTCTTCTTAAAATTTTGCCAGTTTTAGTAATTTTAAAACGTTTAGTTATTGATTTACGTGTTTTTAACTTCATTTTTTTGTAATAATCATAGTTAATCCTCTGCCTTCTCTTTTTAACTCCCTTTCAATTTTTATTGGAACTAGTTTTTCTAAAATTTCAAGAAACTGATTAACTTTTTCTTTAGCAAACTCTGAAAGTCCTTTCTCTCTCCCTCTTAATGGCATCTCTATTCTAACCTTATCCCCCCTTTTTAAAAACTTCTCTGTCTGGCGAGCTCTGGTTTCTAAGTCGTGGAGAGAAATATTAAACCCCAGCCTTATTCCTTTAAGCTCACCCCCCTTTTTTATTTTAGTTGTCCTTTCTTTCTTTTGAAGAGAATAAAGGTATTTTCCATAATTCATTATTCTACAAACCGGAGGTTCTACCTTTTCGGTAACCTGAACTAAATCTAAATTGCGCTCCTGAGCCATCTGGAGCGCTTCTTGCACAGAAATAATCCCTCGCTGCTTTCCAGTTTCATCTATCAATCTGACTTGAAGAGTTCTTATTTGATTGTTGACTCGTGGTTTTTTAAACAAATTTAGTGGAGGTGGCGAGAATTGAACTCGCGTGCAGAAATTTTGCCAAAATATTTCTACAGATTTATTCTGTTTTGGTTTTTTGAAATACCAGATTGAAAACAGACAAAATTCTAGTATCACTAGTCTCTATCTTTTCGATAAAGTTCCAGAGACTGAAAGGAACTATCTATCTCGATTTTATGACACCTGATTTCGCCTATCGAGAATCAGCGGTCAGATGGTTTCAGCTTTTAAGCTAAAACGGGAGCAAGCTGTTTGCTTGCGAATAGATTGGCATTTATTCTTTTTACTAGAAGTTAAACGAGTTTCTAGTCTGCTCGATCTGCCGATTTTGACAAAAATTTCTGTCGATTCCTATCACCCCCAGTGGTAATACCTTATGGGATTTTCTCTCTTAGAAATCTTTCTTTTTCTCGTTCAAACTCTTTTTTCTTAATTAATTCTCTTTTGTCAAATTTTTTCTTTCCTTTAGCTACCCCAAATTCAAGCTTTATTTTCCCTCTTTTAGTATATACCCTCAAAGGCACCAAAGTCAAGCCCTTTTGCTTGACTTTCCCAATTAAATATTTAATTTCTGATTTTTTTAAAAGAAGCTTTCTCGAACGCTCGGGATTGTAATCTGGAGGAGCATTTTTTGGTTGATAAGGAGGAATATTAGCCCCAATTAAGAAAACCTCAGGGTACCCACCTTTGACGGGCCCCTTTAAAACTACATAGGAACCAGCCAAATTTATTCTTCCTGATTTTATTGATTTTACTTCCTGACCAATCAAAGAAATTCCGGCTTCAAGTTTTTCCAAAATCTGGTAGTTAAAATAGGCCTTTTTGTTCTCAATAATTGTTTTCATTCTTTCATTTTAGCAAAAATTGAGATAAACTAAAGATAATGATAAGGCAAGAAATAGATAAATTAATCGAAAAATCAATAAAAGAGCTTCAAAGAGCAAAAAAATTGCCAAAATTTGACCTCCCAGAAATTCAGATAGAACATCCCGAAGAAAAAACCCATGGCGATTACGCTACAAATATTGCGATGGCGGTTGCCAAACAGATAAAAAAAGGTCCGATGGAAATAGCAGAAATCATAGAATCAAGAATTAAGAATTATGAATCAAGAATATTTAAAAAAATTGAAGTAGTTGAGCCAGGATTTATTAATCTTTTTCTTTCAGAAGAGTATTTACAAAAGCAGGTTGCAGAGATAATGAGACGAAAAGAGAAATTCGGAGATTTAAAAATTGGGAAAAATCAAAAAATTCAAGTTGAATTTATTTCGGCTAATCCTACTGGGTTCTTGCATATTGGTCACGGCCGGGGAGCATTTTTTGGAGATACCTTGGCTAATGTTTTGGACAAAGTTGGCTATAAAGCCACCAGAGAATATTATATCAATGACGCTAAAAATAGTTCCCAAATTAAAGAATTAGGCAAAACATCTTTAGGTAAAGGGATAACTTATTTAACGGAATATTTAAAAGAGAAAATAAAAATTTCAAAATCTAAAATCCAAAAATGTAAAAATGAAGGGGAAGCAGGTTATTTATTGGCCCGGGAAATTCAGAAGGATATTAAAGATTTTATTGAAAAAAAACTAAAAATTAAATTTAATAATTGGGTTTCAGAAGAAGATTTATATCAAAAAAATAAAGTAGAGAAAATTTATAATTGGTTAAAAAAGGAAAATTTAATTTACAAAAAGGAAAAAGCGGAATGGTTAAAAACGTCAAAATTTGGGGATAAGCAAGATTGGGTTATTATTCGAGAAACTGGCGAACCTACTTATTTATTATCAGATATCGCTTATCATAAGGATAAATTCGATAGGAAATTTAGTAAAATTATTAATATTTTGGGAGCTGACCATCAAGGCCATGTTGGGAAAATCAAAGCGGTAGCTAAAATGCTTGATTACCGAGGAGATTTAGATATTTTGATTTCTCAAGTTGTAAGATTAAAAGGAGGAAAAATTTCAAAAAGAAAAGGAGAAATTATAACCCTGGAATGGCTGATAGATGAGGTTGGTTTAGATGCAGCCAGATTTATCTATTTAATGAAATCGTTGGATACTCAGATGGAATTTAATGTCGAGCTGGCCAAAGAAAGGTCGGCCAAAAGTCCAGTTTATTATGTCCAATATGCTCATGCCAGAATATGTAGTATTCTTAGAAAAATTCCAAATAAAATCCAAAGGTGCCTTTCAGGAGGGCGGCGGGTGGGTTGTAGTCCAAATCTCAAATTACTAAAACATCCGTCAGAAACTGCTCTCATTAAAGAACTTATTAAATTTCCGGAAATTATTGAGGATACGGCTAAAGATTACCAAGTACAAAGACTGCCCCAATATGCTGTTGATTTGGCTGCCTCTTTTCATCAATTTTACAGAGATTGCAAGGTGCTAACCAAAGAGAAAAATTTAAGAGTAGCTCGTTTAGGATTAATTTTAGCCACCCAAACTGTTTTTAAAAATACTTTAGGTTTAATGGGAGTTTCCGCTCCAGAAAAAATGTGATTAATAATATGAATAATCAATATTTTCTTTTGCGGCATGGAGAATCTTTGAGAAACGTAGAAAATGTTGCCGCTTGCTGGCCAGAGAAAATTTACTCTCCTTTAACCGAAAAAGGGGAGAAACAAATTAAAGGAGTTGCCAAAAAAATAAAAAAAGAAAAAATTGATTTAATTTTTTCTTCCGATCTTTTAAGGACTAAGCAAACCGCTAAAATTATTGAAAGAGAATTGAAATTAAAGCCAAAGTTTGATAAAAGACTGAGAGAAGTTAATGTCGGGATTTTAAACGGAAAACTAATAAAGGAAGTCGGAAGATTTTGGGATAGAGAGGGAAAACTCCCACCCTTAGAATATTATTTGAGGAGATTTCAAGTCGCTCCCCCAAAAGGAGAAAATTATACTGATATAGAAAAAAGAATGTACGGATTTATAAAAGAGATAGATAAAAAATATCAAGGGAAAAATATTTTAATTATCAGCCATCAGCGCCCCCTGACCTTACTTGAAAAGGCAATCTATAATTACGATTTTAAAAAATTTGTAAAGATTATTTTTGAAAAAAAAGAAATAAAAACAGGAGAATTGAGGAAGTTATTAGTAAAATAAAAATATGGAGTTAAATTTTCCAGAAATTGAAGAAAAAATCTTAAAATTCTGGCAAAAAAATAAAATTTTTGAGAAACTTCAGAGAAAAAACCAAGGCAAGAAACGCTGGTCTTTTATTGACGGGCCAATTACGGCAAACAATCCCATGGGCATTCATCATGCTTGGGCCAGGACCTATAAAGATCTTTTCCAAAGGTATAAAGCCATGCAAGGTTTTAATCAGAGGTTCCAAAATGGTTTTGATTGTCATGGGCTCTGGGTTGAAGTGGAGGTGGAGAAAGAGTTAGGGTTTAAAGGAAAAAAAGATATTGAAAAGTTCGGGATTGAAAAATTTGTTAAGATTTGTAAAGAAAGGGCTAGAAAATATTCAAAAATCCAAACTGAGCAATCGAAAAGGCTCGGCCAATGGATGGATTGGGAAAATTCTTATTATACTTTGACTGATACCAATATTGAATATATCTGGCATTTTTTAAAAAAGTGTCATCAAAAAGGGTGGCTTTACAAGGCTTCTCGAGTTTTACCTTGGTGTAAGAGATGTGGCACTTCCCTTTCCCAACATGAAGTAGCTGAAGGCTACAGAGAGCTAACCCATAAAGCTGTATATTTTAAACTAAAAATAAAAGATTCAAAATTTAAAAATGGCTATTTTTTAGTCTGGACAACTACCCCTTGGACCTTAAGTTCTAACGTCGCCTTGGCAGTACATCCTGATTTAGATTATGTCCAAGTAGCGATAGAAAAAGAATTGCTAATCTTAGCCAAAGCCCGTTTGGGAGTATTAGGGGGCCTTAAATACCGAATTCAAGAAAAATTTAAAGGCAAAAAATTAATTGCTCTTCGGTATCAAGGTCCCTTTGATGAATTGCCGGTTCAAAAAGGGGTTGAACGCAAAGTTATTCCTTCCAAAGAAGTTAGTGAAACAGAAGGGACAGGAATTGTTCACATTGCTCCTGGTTGTGGAGAGGAAGATTATTTGCTGGGTAAAGAATATAATTTAAAAGTTATTGCTCCTTTAGACGAACAAGGATTCTTTTTAAAATATTTTGGCTGGCTAAGTGGAAAAAATGTTTCTGAAGTCAACCAATCTATTTTCGAGGATTTAAAGAAGAAGAGAATTTTATTTAAAACTGAAGATTACCACCATCGTTATCCCTGTTGCTGGCGATGTCGCGAAGAGTTAGTTTTTAGATTAGTAGATGAGTGGTTTATCGGAGTAGATGAGATTAGGTCCTTGATGAAAAGAGAGGCCAAGAAAGTTAATTGGGTTCCCGCCTCCGATGGAAAAAGAATGCAAGATTGGTTAGATAATATGAAAGATTGGAATATTTCTCGAAAAAGATATTGGGGACTACCTTTAATGTTCTTTGAATGCCCCAATGGCCACTTAGAAGTAATTGGTTCTAAAAAAGAACTTAAAAAAAAGGCTATTAATCCCAAATTGGTTGATAAACTGCCAGAGCTTCATCGGCCCTGGATTGATCAGGTTAAAATTAAATGCTCAAGATGCAAAAAGCCGGTTCAAAGAATTCCAGAAGTAGGAGACTGCTGGTTAGACGCCGGGATTGTTCCTTTCTCCACTCTTAAATATTTAGAAGATAAATCCTATTGGCAAAAATGGTTTCCAGCTCAACTTATTTCTGAAATGAGGGCTCAAATTAGCACCTGGTATTATTCTTTACTTTTTATGGCCGTCACCCTGGAAGAGAGAGCGCCCTATAAAAATGTTTTTTCTTGCGGAGAGGTAAGAGACGAAAAAGGAAAAGGCATGCATAAATCTTTAGGAAATGTTATCTGGTTCGATGAGGCAATAAATAAAATTGGGGCTGATGTTATGAGATGGATGTACTTAACTCAAAATCCAGCTTTTAATTTAAATTTTGGATACAAATTGGGAGAAGAGATTACCAGGAAACTGATGATTTTATGGAACACTTACCTATTCTTTGAAACATACGCAGAAAAAAAGCAAAGAGCAGAACCTAAAGTGCAAAGTAATCATATTCTGGACAGGTGGATCACTTCGAGATTGAACGAATTAGTTCAACAAGTTACTGAAAATTTAGATAAATACGATGTTACCTCTGCCGCTAGGGCTATTGAAGATTTTATAATTGAGGATTTTTCCCAATGGTATATTAGGAGGTCAAGAAAAAGATTCCAAAGGCCAGAAACTAAAAGAGAATTAAAAGAAGCTTCGGGAACTTTAAATTATGTACTTTTAACCTTGAGCAAATTAATAGCCTCCTTCGCGCCATTTATTAGTGAAGAAATTTACAAAAACTTAACCAAAAAAGAAAGTGTTCACTTAGAAAATTGGCCGAAAGTTAATAAGAAATTGATTAATAAAAAACTGAATCAGGAGATGGAAAAAACTAGAAAAATAGTTGCTTTAGCTTTAACAGAAAGGGCCAAGGCTAAAATCAGAGTTCGCCAACCATTAAGAACTCTCTGGATAGGAGAGAAATTGGAGAAAGATTTTTTAGACCTCATTGAAAAAGAAATAAATGTAAAGAAAATGGAGTATAAAGAAGGATTAAAAGATAAGGTGAAATTAGATACTAAAATTACTCCTGAATTAAAAGAGGAGGGGAGCTTGAGAGAAATTATTCGCAACATCCAGGAAATGAGAAAGAAGATCGGCCTCAAGCCAAAAAATAAAATTTTAGTTGGATATTTCGGAACACCCGAACTAAATAAAATTTTAGTTAGAAATAAAAAATTTATTTTAAAGGAAGCCAAAGTTAAGGACTTGATTCTGGGAGAAAAACCCAAAGAAGTTTTTGCCGCAGAAAGAAAAATAGAGGTCGACGGGCAAAAACTTTGGATAACCATAAAAAAGATTTAATAAATATGGCATTAGAAGAAAAAAGACAAGAGTTAAGTCGTGAGGCGGCTCAGCCGAGAGGAAGGGAAGAAAGAGAAAGGGTATCCTCCTCGGTAAAAGAAGAGAAAAAGGATACTTCGATATTTGGAGGCAAAACGGGCATGGAAAAGGGAGCCCTTGACTATAAATTAAGCGATCCGGGAATGTACAGGGGCACCGAATTGGGTAAACAAAGAAGAAGCGAATTGGGAAAGAAACTATTTGGAGGCAAAGACTATATAAAAAAATCGGACTTGGAGAAGATAAACGAAGAATTAGACTTAGGGAAGTGGGGAGAGTTTAAAGATTTTTCCGAAAGGGATAAACAAGATTCCAAAAAATTGATAGAAAAACTTTTAGGGGAGAAAAAATAACCCTATTAAATGTTCACCCATTACAGAACTCAGGGTTTTATTCTAAAGAAAACTGACCGGGGAGAAGCTGATCGAATTTTTACTATCTACACCAAAGATTTTGGAAAGCTCGAAATTTTAGCCAAAGCCGAGAGAAAGATTAGGTCAAAATTAAAGGGAGGTCTTGAACTTTTTTATTTATCCGAAGTTGAGTTTATTCAAGGAAAAACTCATAAAACTTTAACTGATGTTATGTTGATTGAAAGTTTTCCAAATTTGAGAAAAGACCTGGAAAAACTATCCATCGCTTACAGAATTTCGGAAGTTTTAGATAGTTTAATAAAGGGCCAAGAAGCAGATGAAAAAATCTGGCATTTACTAAACGAAACATTTAATAAATTAAATAATTCCCAACTACTAACTGCCAACTACCAACTACTATATTATTATTTTCTCTGGAATTTCCTTTCCATTTCTGGTTATCGGCCCGGACTTTATAATTGTTCTTTGTGTCAAAAAAAACTGTTGCCTGAAAAACTTTATTTTAACCCAAAAGAGGGAGGAATAATTTGCCAAAGCTGTTTTAAAAAACTAAAATTAATCGAAGAGGATAAATCCTCTTCTTCACCCACCGAGCGAGCGAAGCGAAGCGAAGGTGGAAAAGAAAGAACCTTCTTTGACTTCGCTGCGGCTCGGGTAGGTAAAGAGCTAAGCCCTGAAACAGTGAAAATTTTAAGAATTATTCTTGAAAAAAACTGGCCGCTTCTTTCAAAATTAAAAGTTGAGGAAAAATATTTAAAAGAATTAGTCTCCGTTTCTAAAGATTATCTTTCATTGATGGTCGATGAAGCTTAAGCTTAAGCTTAAGCTGCCTGAATGTTAATGAGGGCGAGAGAAGAAGCTTGCTTCTTCGAACCCAGCTGCGATTTTAATTCATTAAAATCTTGCTATGCGAAGAAAATTTATCACATTCTTAATTCTTTTGGCTACCCTGGCCGGCATAGCCGGTTTCTATTACTGGCAAAAAAATCTTTATTCAAAAGAAGTCTTAAAATTGGAAATTTTGGCTCCGGAAGAGGTTGAAATTGCCGAAGATTTTGAATACATCGTCAAATATAAAAATAATGGCCAGGTTCGTTTAGAAGAGCCAAAGCTTGTTTTTGAATATCCCGAACACTCAATTGTTGAGGGAGGCGTTTTGAGAAAAGAAATCCCCCTGGAAGATATTTACCCCGGTGAAGAAAGAACTTATCCTTTTAAAGCCAGGCTTCTCGGAAAAGAAGGTCAAGCTTTTCAAGCTAAAGCCATTTTAAGTTATCAACCCAAGAATTTAAAAGCCCGCTATGAATCAACCACTACTTTTACTACTTTAATTAAGTCTGTTCCTCTAAATTTTGAATTCGATTTACCCTCTAAGATTGAGTCGGGAAAAGAGTTTAAATTTAGATTAAATTATTTTTCTAATATTGACTATCCTCTTTCAGGTTTGAGATGCAAAATCGAATACCCCCCAGGTTTTGAATTCATTGAATCTGCCCCTCCATCTTTAGAAAAAATTGAGTGGGAAGTCCCGCCCTTAAATAAAGCCGAAGGCGGGAGAATAGAAATAGTAGGCAGACTTAGAGGAGAAATCGGAGAGCAAAAAATTTTTCAAGCTGAATTAGGTACCTGGCAGGAAGGAGAATTCATCCTATTTAAAAAAGCAGTTAAAGGAGTGGAGATTATAAAGCCGGCTTTATATATCACCCAGCAAATTAATGGCAATCCAGAATATATTGCCAATCCCGGAGACTCACTCCATTACGAAATTTTCTTTAAGAACATTGGAGAGGAAACTTTAATCGATTTGTCTTTAGTGACTACTCTAACTGGAGATGCTTTTGATTTGGAAACTTTGAAAGCTCCTGACGGAGAATATGAACCCGGAGACAACTCCATCTTATGGGAGTGGAGAAAAGCAGGAGACCTTCAATTTTTAAACGTTCAGGAGGAAGGGAAAGTTGAATTTTGGGTGAAATTAAAAGAGGATTGGGAAATTCCCTCTTCGGAAGGGAAAGAGGTGATAAAAAATAAAATTTATTTAAGCCAGGTCAAAGAAGAATTTACCAATAAAGTCAATTCAAAATTAGTTATTTCCCAAAAAGGTTATTTTGAAGATGAAGTTTTTGGAAACTCTGGGCCAATTCCTCCGAAAGCGGGAGAAACTACAACTTATACTATAATGTGGCAAGTAAAAAATTATTATAATGATGTTGAAAATGTAAAAGTGAAAGCAACCCTGCCTAAAAATGTGAAATTGACCGGTAAAATTTTCCCTGAGGAAGAAACTGAAAAGTTTACTTTTGATTCCCAATCGGGAGAAATTGTCTGGAATGTTGGGGAACTAAAAGTAGCTCAGGGAATTTTAAGCCCGGTTTCAAATATTACCTTTCAGGTTGCTTTAACTCCTGATAGCGCCCAAACGGGGAAGGGCGCAGAAATTATCGGCCAGGCTAAAACAGAGGGTGAGGATAGCTGGACTAAAGAAACCTTAAGAGAGGTCGCTTCTAATATAAATACGACCTTACCAGATGACCCAACCGTAACTGAAGAAATGGGCCGAGTGCAGTAGTATATGGAAAACCTAATGTCAAAAATTATATCTTTAGCTAAAAGGCGGGGATTTATTTTTCCCTCCTCGGAAATTTATGGCGGTTTTGGTTCCGGCTATGATTTTGGTCCTTTGGGGGCGGAAATGAAAAATAATATTAAAAAAGTTTGGTGGGACGAAATTATAAAAAATCATCAGAATATGGTTGGTCTGGATGCGGCAATTTTAATGAGTCCTCGAGTCTGGCAGGCTTCCGGTCACTTAACGGCTGGCTTTGCTGATGAATTAGTGGAATGCAAAGGGTGTCATAAAAGATTTAAAAAAGATGAACTAAAACAGAAAGTTTGTCCGGAATGCGGTGGAAAGTTAACCGAGCCCCGAAACTTTAATCTGATGATGAAAACATCAGTTGGACCAGTAGAGGAGGAGGCCACCACTGCCTATTTGAGAGCCGAGACCTGTCAGGGGATTTATGTTAATTTTGAAAATATTTTAAACTCGATGAGATTAAAAATTCCCTTTGGAGTAGCCCAGATTGGCAAATCCTTTCGAAATGAAATTACCCCTAAAGATTTTATTTTTCGAACCCGAGAGTTTGAGCAAATGGAGATGCAGTGGTTTTGTCGTCCCAAAGAAGCTATTAAATATTTCGATTTCTGGAAAAAAGAAAGAGTAAAATGGTATTTAAGTTTAGGGATTAAAAAAGAAAATTTGAGGATTAAAGAAGTTCCGGTTAAAGAAAGAGCCCATTATGCCAAACAACAAATAGATATTGAATATAAATTTCCTTTTGGCTGGAAAGAAATTGAGGGGGTTCATAATCGGGGAGATTTTGATTTATCTAATCATTCAAAATATTCAGAAAAAGATTTAAGATACTTTGACGAAGAAACTAAGGAAAAATATTTTCCTTATATTATTGAAACTTCTGGCGGTGCCGATAGAAGCTTTTTGGCCTTTATTTGCGACGCCTATCAAGAAATAAAGGGAGGTCGAACCAAAACCACCGAAGCCGTTAAAGAAGTTGAAATCCTGCTTAAATTAGATAAAAGAATTGCTCCGATTAAAGTTGCAGTTTTACCTTTGGTCAGAAATAAACCAGAATTAGTCAAAAAGGCCAAAGAAGTTTACCAATTATTAAAACCTCATTTTATTTGCCAATATGATGAATTAGGTTCAATCGGCCGAAGATACAGAAGGCAAGATGAAATAGGTACAATTTTTTGTTTAACTGTTGATTTCGAAAGCTTAAAACAAGAAGACCTTACCATCAGGGACCGCGATACCATGAAACAAAAAAGAGTAAAGATTAAAAATTTAGTTGAAATTTTAAAAGAAAAAATAAATGTATCAAAAAACAACTCTTAAAAATGGTTTGAGGATTATTACTGTTCCTCAAAAAGGAACCCAGGCAGCAACGGTTTTAGTGCTAGTGGGAACTGGCTCTAAGTATGAAACCAAAGAAATAAATGGCATTTCCCATTTCCTCGAACACTTATTATTTAAAGGAACAAAAAAGAGACCGACCCCTATGGCTATTACTGAAACCCTAGATAGAGTGGGAGGAATTTACAATGCCTTTACCGGGAAAGAATATACTGGATATTTTGCCAAAGTTGAGGCTTCCCATTTAGATTTAGCTTTAGATTGGGTCTCTGACATTTATTTAAACAGTTTGTTGCCCAAAAAAGAAATAGAAAAAGAGAGGAGAGTAATTATTGAAGAAATTAATACCTATTTAGATATGCCGATGATATATGTTGGGGAGCTCTGGGAAAGATTACTTTACGGAGACCAACCAGCTGGCTGGGAAGTGCTTGGGACCAAAGAGAACATATCCAGAATTAAAAGGGAACGAATTCTAAATTATATGAAAAACCAATATGTGGCTTCTAATACCATCATTTGTCTAACAGGGAAAATAGGCTCTAAAGCGGTAGAAAAAGTTAAGGGATATTTCTCTGAAATGAAGACCATCAAATCCAGACCTAAATCTCCAGTAATAGAAAAACAAAACAAACCTCAGTCTCTTTTGTATCCCAAAAAGACTGACCAAGCCCACTTAGCTCTCGGGGTAAGGGCCTATAATCTTTTTCATCCTCAAAAATATACTTTGGAGCTTTTGGAAGTTATTCTTGGGGGAATGATGAGCTCCCGTTTGTTTATGGAAATAAGAGAAAAATTAGGAATAGCTTATTATATTAAAACAAATTCTGAGATTAATCCTGATACTGGATATTTAGTTACCCAGGTTGGGGTAGACAATAAAAATGTTAAGAAAGCTATTTTAACAATTTTAAAAGAGTACAAAAAAATTTCTCAGAAAAGAGTTCCTCAAAATGAAATTAAAAAAGTCAAAGACTGTATTAAAGGAAAGACGGCCCTGCTTTTGGAACTTTCTGACGCTCAGGCCTCTTTCTACGCCGGCCAAGAACTTTTAGAAAAGAAAATTTTAACTCCGGAGGAAATCTTTAAAAAAATTGATAAAATTAGTCAATCGGATATTTTAAAAGTAGCTAAAGATATTTTCCAGCCCCAAAAATTAAACTTAGCCCTAATTGGTCCATTTAAAGACAAAAGAAAGTTTCAAAAATTGCTAAAATTATGAACGGTGAAAAGGTTTTAGATATATCTTGGGGGACAATCCTGAAAATCGCTATTGCCTTTCTTTGTTTTTACATTCTTTATTTAATAAGAGATATTTTGGTTTTGGTTATTTTCGCCTTAATAATTTCAGTTTTATTTAATCCAGCAATTAATTTTTTACACCGCCGTCTACCCAAAGTTCTGGCTGTAATTTTTGTTTATCTTGCCATTTTTGGCATTCTAGGGCTCGTCATTTACGGGACGGCCCCAATGTTTATTTCTGAAATTCAACAATTCTCTCAACTTTTTCCTCAATATTTCGAAAGAATTGCTCCTCCTTTAAAAGGATTAGGGATTGAGGCTTTTGAAAGCATGGAAAGTTTTACTCAGACCTTGGGAGTAATGCTTCAAAGGGCTTCCGCAGATATTCTAAGCGCTCTAGCTATTGTTTTTGGGGGGATTGGTTCGACTATTTTTATTTTAGCCATTGCCCTCTTTCTTTCCCTAGAGGAAAAAGGAATGGAAAAAGTTTTAGGGCTTTTCTCTCCTAAGAAATATGAAGCTTCTATATTATCTCTTTGGGAGAGGTCTCAAACTAAAGTTTCCAGCTGGTTTGGAGCCAGAGTTCTAACTTGTCTTTTTGTTGGAATAGCCGTTTTTATTACCCTTCAATTATTTAATGTAAAATATGCCTTTACCTTAGCTTTTTTAGCTGGGATTTTAGATTTTATTCCAATTTTAGGTCCAATTATAGCTGGGGCAATAGCTTTTATATTTGTTGCTTTAGACTCTTGGTTAAAAGCCCTCTTTATTTTAATTGTTTTTATTCTGATTCAACAAATTGAAGGAAATATTTTAACTCCGGCTTTAACTAAAAAATTCGTTGGTCTTCCTCCAGTTTTAGTTTTAATTTCTTTAGCCATCGGAGCAAAACTTTTAGGAATTTTAGGAGCAATTTTAGCTATTCCTTTGGCCGGGATTTTATTTGAATTTCTAAGAGACTTTTTGAAAAGAA
>CAZJYW010000002.1:243-23334 GCA_964550395.1 uncultured Candidatus Saccharibacteria bacterium | reverse complement strand
GCTATTCCTTTGGCCGGGATTTTATTTGAATTTCTAAGAGACTTTTTGAAAAGAAGAAAAGACTCCAACCCTCCCTCCACCCTCCCAAAGGGCCCCTCGGAGAAAGCAATGGTTTTGTAAAATGCCTACTTTTTATATTGTCGCAACTCCCATCGGTAATTTAGGGGATGTTTCAAAGCGTGCCCTCCGGATATTATCGGAGGTTGATTTAATTCTGTGCGAGGATACCAGGGTGACCAAGAAATTATTAGACCATTATCAGATAAAAACTCCCACTCTAAGTTATCATCAGCACAGCCAATTAAAGAAAGTGGAGTATATCTTGGATTTGTTAAAACAAAATAAAAACTTAGTTTTAGTATCTGACGCTGGCACTCCGGGAGTTTCTGACCCTGGAAATAAATTAATTTCAGCTATTATTACAAGTCCGGGTCTCGTAGTAAAAATTGTTCCTGTCCCTGGCCCTTCGGCAGCAACTGCAGCTGCCAGCATTTCTGGATTTCCCATGGATAAATTTATTTTTCTGGGCTTTCCTCCGACTAAAAGAAAAAGAAAAAAGTTCTTTGAAGAAATCCGCCAGCTGGCGGATTCGAAATACCCGGTAATATTTTATGAATCTCCTTATCGAATTTTAAAAACCTTAAAGGAACTAATCTCATTTATTAATGAGCGAGAGATAGTAGTTTGCCGGGAGTTAACCAAAAAATTCGAAACAGTTTATCGAGGGGAAATTGAGGAAGTTATAAAAGAGATAGAAAAAGACAAAATTAAAGGAGAATTTGTAGTAATTGTTGAAGGTAAGAATTAAGGTTTAAATTTAGTAAAAAATTTGTTAAAATAAAGGAGTTTATACCTCCTTTTTGTTTATATGAAAAAATTTTATGTTACTACCAGCATAGCTTATACTAATGCACTGCCTCATCTAGGTTTTGCTTTAGAGTTGATTCAGGCCGATGTTATCGCAAGATATCACCAGATTTTAGGCGAGGAAGTTTTCTTTTTAACCGGAACAGATGAACACGGATTAAAAATTGCCAGAGCGGCTGAAAAAGCCGGTAAGGCACCCGAGGAATTTACAAATGAACTTTCGTCTAAATTTAAGGAGCTAAGAAACATTCTTAATCTTTCAAATAATGATTTTATCCGAACAACAGATAAAAAAAGGCACTGGCCTAATGTAGAAAAAATCTGGGAAGAACTGAAAGAAAAAAAGGATATTTATAAGAAAAAATATAGAGGATTATATTGTGTGGGATGCGAGGCTTTCATAAAAGGAAAAGACTTAGTCGACGGGAAATGTCCTGCTCATCAAACGGAGCCAGAGTTAATCGAAGAGGAAAACTATTTCTTTAAACTCTCAAAATATGGAGACCAAGTTAAAAAAGAAATAGAAACCGACAAAATAAAGATTGTGCCAGAAGTGAGAAAAAATGAAATTTTAAGTTTTATCAAGCAAGGCGTAGAAGATATTAGCTGTTCCCGGTCAAAGGAGAATTTAAAATGGGGAATACCTGTTCCCGGCGACCAAAGTCAAGTTATCTATATTTGGTTTGAGGCATTAATAAACTATCTTTTCCCTAAAAAATACTGGCCGGCAGATGTTCATTTTGTTGGAAAAGACATATTTCGTTTTCATGCTTTGTTGTGGCCGGCAATACTTATTGCGGTGGGGTTAGAGAGGCCAAAAAACATTTTAGTTCACGGTTTTATAACTTCAGGGGGGAAGAAAATGTCAAAAAGTTTGGGAAATGTTATTGACCCTTTTGGGTTGGTTAAAAAATATGGCACTGATGCGGTAAGGTATTTTCTTTTGAGGGAAATTCCGCCAACCGAAGATGGAGATTTTACTTATCAGAAATTTGAGGGAAGATATAATAGTGATTTGGCGTCCGGAATCGGAAATCTTGTTTCAAGAGTAATCACTATGGCCGCCAAATCAAATTCTAAATTCCAAATCCTAAAGGAGCCCGTCAGGGCGGCAGGACGGCGGGAAGGTTGGAGTCCTAAACAAATCTCAAATCCTAAATTCAAAACGATAACAAACAAAACATGGAAAAACTATCGTAAGGCTTTAAATGAGTTTAAATTCAATGAAGCCCTAATTTCAATTTGGGAATTGATTAGTTTTTGCGATAAATACATCGAAAAAGAACGACCCTGGGAAGAAAGTAAAAAACAAAAAGAAGTTATTGACAATTTATTGTTTGCTATCAATAATATCGCTGAGATGCTTCAGCCATTTTTACCTGAAACCTCAGAGAAAATATTTAAAAACATCCGCCAGCTGGCGGAAAAAACTAAAAAAGCCAAACCATTATTTCCAAGGATTTAGTCCATGCTCATTGATACTCATGCCCATCTAAACTTCAGCGCTTACAAGGAAGATTTCGAAGAAGTTATAAAAAGAACTTTGGAAAATGACGTTTGGGCGATTAACGTCGGCACCCAATACAACACCAGTAAAAAAGCAGTAGAGATTGCCGAAAAGCATGAAAAGGGGGTTTATGCTGCCATTGGTTTACATCCTATTCATTTGGACACCGGATTGGTGAAAATGAAATTAGACCAGGAGGAGATTGCCTTTAATTCGCGCGAAGAAGATTTTGATTATGAGAAATATAAAAAATTAACCCAATCAGAAAAAGTAGTAGCCATTGGTGAAATTGGCCTGGATTATTATTACAAGCCAAAAACAAGAAGAAGATTAGAGCTTTTTAAAGAAAAACAAAGAGAAGTCCTTTTGAAACAATTAAATTTAGCTAAAGAATTAAATTTGCCAGTAATTTTTCACTGCCGGATGGCCCACCAGGATTTAATTGAAATTCTTTCAGAAAATTCGGAGATTAGACCTCAAAAAGCAGTAGCTCATGGTTTTGTTGGAACTACCGAACAACTCCAAGATTATTTAAAAATGGGATTTTATATTGGATTTAACGGAATAATTTTTAAAACAATTGAAGGAATAAATTTTGAAGAAAATATTAAAAACACTCCTTTAGATAAAATTTTAATTGAAACCGATTGTCCCTACTTAACTCCACCTCAAGCTGAAGGAAGAAATGAACCTGTTTATATAAAATATGTAGCTGAAAAAATTGCCAAAATCGACAATTTAAGTTTTGAAGAAATAGCTAAAATTACCACTGAAAACGCTAAAAATTTATTTAAAAACCGAGCCCCTCGCAGGGACGAAGGTGAAAAAGAGAGCAAATCTCTCTTTGACTTCTAAGAGCATGACTAACTATAATCCGCAAAAAATCGAGAAAAAGTGGCAGAGACAATGGGAGAAATGGAAATTATTTAAAACTCCAGACAAATCAAAAAAACCAAAATTTTATGTTTTAGATATGTTTCCTTATCCTTCTGCTGAAGGAGTCCATGTCGGTCATCTTCGGGGTTATACTTTTTCTGATTTGATTGCCAAAAAGAAAACAATGGAAGGCTTTAATTGTCTCCATCCTATGGGCTGGGACGCTTTTGGATTACCAGCGGAAAACTTCGCTATTAAAACCGGAGTTCATCCGGCTAAATTAACCAAAGAATCAATTACTAACATTAAAAAACAACTTCTTTCAGCCGGTTTTGGCTATGATTGGCAAAGAGAAATTTGCTCTTGCCAGCCAGATTATTATAAATGGACTCAATGGATGTTTTTACAGCTTTACCAAGCCGGTCTATGTTATAAAAAAGAGGCGGCAGTAAATTTTTGTCCTTCTTGTAAAACAGTTTTAGCTAATGAGCAAGTAATTGAGGGGAAATGTGAGCGCTGCTCAAGTCTGGTTGAAAAAAAATATTTTGAGCAGTGGTTTTTTAAAATTACCGATTATACTGAGAGATTATTAAACGATTTAAATAGAATCGATTGGCCAGAAAAAATTAAAATAATGCAGAGAAATTGGATTGGCAATTCAGAAGGAACAAATATAAAATTTCTAATTTCTAATTTCCAATTTCTAATAGAGGTTTTTACTACTCGAGTAGATACCTTATTTGGTTGTACTTATATAGTCATCGCTCCAGAACATCCTATTATTGAAAATTTAAAATTGAAAATTGGGAATTGGAAAGAGATTGAAAAATATGTTGAAAAAGCAAAAAAGAAGACTGAAATTGAGAGGCTAGCTGAAGATAAGGAAAAAACCGGAATAGAATTAAAAGGGGTAAAGGTAATCAATCCAATTAACAATCAAGAAGTGCCAGTTTTTGTAGCCGATTATGTCCTGATGGAGTATGGTACGGGAGCCATAATGGCTGTTCCTGCTCACGACCAGAGAGACTTCATTTTTGCCAAAAAACATAATTTACCAATAGTCGAAGTAATCAAACCAAAAACCGGAACTTCTCCTCTCCCAGAAAGAGCTGTCGAAGAAGATAAATCTTCTTCTTCACCTTCGCCTAAACGCTCGGTTTTTGAAGAAGATGGAGTCTTAATTAATTCCGGGCCTTTCTCAGAATTAAAATCAGAAAAGGCTAGAGAAGAAATTACAAAATATTTAGAAAAAAGAAATTTAGGAAAGAAAACTATTTATTATAAATTGAGAGATTGGTTAATTTCTAGACAGCGTTATTGGGGAGTCCCCATTCCAATTATTCATTGTCTAAAATGTGGGGTAGTGCCGGTTCCAGAAAAAGATTTGCCAGTGAAGTTACCCGAGATTAAAGATTTTAAACCTACCGGAAAAGGAGAGAGCCCTTTAGCTAAATCTAAAAAATTTGTTAAGGTTAAGTGCCCAAAATGTGGGGCCCTTGCCAGAAGAGAAACTGATACCCTGGATACTTTTGTTTGTTCTTCTTGGTATTTTTTAAGATACGTTGATTCTAAAAATAAAAAAGAATTTGCTTCAAAAGAAAAAATTAAAAATTGGTTGCCGGTTGATTTATATATTGGGGGAGCCGAGCACGCCACTTTGCATCTTTTGTATGCTCGTTTTTTTACCAAATTTCTCTTTGACCAAAAACTCATAGACTACCCGGAGCCCTTTTTAAAATTATTTAATCAAGGCATAGTCTATCGCCAGGGGGCAAAAATGTCTAAATCAAAGGGTAATGTGGTTGCTCCCGACCATATAATTAAAAAATTTGGAGCAGATACGATGCGGCTCTATGAGCTTTTTATGGGCCCGGCTGACCAGGCTACTGAGTGGTCGGATAAAGGAGTAATTGGGTGCTACAGGTTCTTAAATAAGATTTGGGGTTTAAGACAAAAAACAGTGGACAAAAAACAAAGAACAGAAAATCGAGAGCTAGAAAGATTGATTCACAAAACTATTAAAAAAGTGACTGAAGATATCGAAAGTTTTAGGTTTAATACGGCAGTTTCTGCCTTAATGATTTTAACTAATGAGTTAGAAAAGGAAAATCAGTTATCAGTTATCAGTTATCAGTTATTGTTGAAGCTGTTGGCGCCGCTGGCTCCTCATCTCGCTGAAGAACTCTGGCAGAAGTTAGGGAATAAAAAAAGTATCTTTTTGGAAAAATGGCCAGAATATGATTCCAAATTAATCAGAGAAGAAAATGTAACTCTGGTTATTCAGGTTAACAGTAAAGTTCGAGATAAAATTGAAGTTGAAGTTGATATTTCAGAAGAAAAAGCTAAGGAGCTTGCAATTTCTCAAAAAAAGGTTAAAAATTGGATAGAGGGCAAAGAAATCAAGAAAGTAATATTCGTACCAGGTAAACTTATAAATATAGTAATATAATTGAAATATGTGCGGTATCGTTGGCTACATTGGCAAAAAACCAGCCTTTCCAATTTTGTTATCTGGATTAAAAAGATTGGAATATCGAGGTTATGACAGCTTTGGCTTTTTTGTTTTTGACGAAGAGAAGCCTTTTTTATTTAAAAAGGTGGGAAAAATTTCCCAGTTTGAGCAAAATTTTCCTAACCCCAGTGGAGAAATTGGAATTGCCCACACTCGCTGGGCCACTACCGGCGAGGTTACCGAAGCCAATACTCACCCTCATCTCGATTGCCACAAAGAGATTTTTTTAGTCCACAACGGCATTATTGAAAATTATCAAGACCTTAAAGCAAAACTAATACAAGAAGGTCATAAATTTACTTCCGAATGCGATACCGAAGTTTTGTGTCATTTAATCGAAAAATATTTTGAAGGGAATTTAGAAGAGGGGGTTAGAAAAGCTTTAAGAGAAGTAAAAGGAGCTTATGGGATAGCCGTTATTTCAAAGAAAGATCCAGAAAAAATTGTCGTCGCTCGATTATCATCTCCTCTGCTTTTGGGAATAGGAAATGACGAACTATTGGTTGCTTCTGATCCATCAGCCGTAATCACTCGCACTCGCCAAGTAATTAATTTAGATGATAATGAAATTGCCGTTTTAAAGCCCGACAACTTTTTTATTTTGAAAGAAAAACCCTTAGAAACAATTGAATGGAAAATAGAAGAGGCAGAAAAGAAAGGCTACCCCCACTTTATGTTGAAAGAAATAATGGAACAGCCAGAAAGTCTTGAGAACACTTTGAAAGGGAGGCTATTAATCAGTGAAGGGATGGCAAAATTGGGAGGATTAGAGGTCATTCGAGATAAATTAAGAAAAATTAAGAGATTAAACATTATTGCTTGCGGAACAGCCCGCCACGCTGCTTTGGTGGGAGAGTATATGTTAGAAGAGTACGCTAACATTCCCACCGAGGTTGATTCAGGCTCAGAGTTTCGTTATAGAAAACCAGTTTTAGATAAAGACGCCGCTTTCGTTTTCATTTCCCAATCTGGAGAAACCGCTGATACCTTAGCTGCGTTAAAGGATATAAAACAAAGAGGATTAATAACTTTAGGGATTGTTAATGTGATTGGTTCTTCGGTAGCCAGAGAGACCGATGCCGGAGTTTATATTCGTTCTGGTCCAGAAATTGCCGTAGCCTCAACCAAAGCTACCACTTCACAAATAGCCACTTTAGCTTTACTAACTTTATTTTTAGGAAGACAAAAAGAAATGGCTTTAGTGATGGGACAACGAATTGCTAGAGAATTGGAAAAGACCCCAAAATTAGTAAAGAAAATTTTAGAGCAAGCCCCCCAGATTAAAAAATTAGCTGAAAAATATAAAACCTTTAATAATTTTATGTATATTGGCAGAAAATATGATTATCCTACTGCCAGGGAAGGAGCTCATAAAATCAAAGAGGTGGCTTATGTTCATGCCGAGGGCTGTCGGGGAGGAGAGTTAAAACATTGCGAATTGGCTTTGATTAATGAGGATTTTCCTACTGTGGCAATTTGTCCTTCAAATAGTGTTTATGAAAAGATGATTTCTAATATCGAAGAAATAAAGGTCAGAAATGGATTAGTTATTGCGGTAGCTACTGAAGGAAATGAAGACATTAAAAAATTAGCTGACGACGTAATTTATATTCCAAAAACGTTAGAAATGCTGACGCCGATTTTAGCTCTCATCCCTTTACAGTTATTTGCCTACTATTCAGGGGCACTACGAGGATGCAACGTTGATAAACCCAGAAATTTAGCCAAATCAGTAACCGTTGAATAAAATGGAAAGACTTCTTTTAAAAAAATCTGGTAAAAAAGTTATTTTATTAGGAAACGAAGCCATTGTCCGAGGCGCCTTGGAAGAAGGCGTTAATTTTGTTTCGACTTATCCCGGGACACCAGCTTCAGAAATTGGCGATACTTTTTTTAGAATTGCCAAAAAAGCCGGAGTTTACTTTGAGTATTCAACAAATGAAAAAGTAGCTTTGGAAGCCGGAATTGGAGCTAGTTTTTCCGGGTTGAGAACTCTGGCGGTAATGAAAGATTTTGGATTAAATGTTTGCTTAGACGCCTTACTTCCTTTCGTTTACACGGGCAGCAAGGGGCCTATTGTGATTATTGTTGCCGATGACCCTTCTTGTCATAGTTCGGCTCAATCCGAAGAAAATACGCGGGGTTTATCTCTGGTAGCCCGTATTCCAACCCTAGAACCTTCTGACCCTCAAGAATGTAAAGATTTTCTAAAGGTAGGTTTTCAAATCTCAGAAAAATTTAAAATTCCAGTAATGCTAAGAATCACTACCAGGGTGGCTCACCAGAGAATGCCAGTTAAATTAGGAAAATTTAGGAGAGGCACTCTTCCCAAAGGTAAATTTATTAAAGAACCAAAGAGATTTGTTACCTTACCGCCAAGAGTTTTAGAGATGAAAAAAGAATTATTAAGAAAAATTGAGCGGATAAAAGAATTCTCCGAAAAAAGCAAAATAAACCCCTTCTACGGGATGGCTTCCCG
This sequence comes from uncultured Candidatus Saccharibacteria bacterium, assembly GCA_964550395.1. Taxonomy (GTDB): domain Bacteria; phylum Patescibacteriota; class Minisyncoccia; order Minisyncoccales; family CAZJYW01; genus CAZJYW01. The sequence continues at coordinate 15,093 of CAZJYW010000002.1, read as the reverse complement.
AAGAAAGGGGATAGGGATTATCGCATCTGGGATTTCTTACTTATATGTAATGGAAGCCTTAAAGGAATTAAATATTAATCTGCCGGTTTTTAAACTGGGCTTTTTTTATCCTCTACCAGAAAAGAAAATTAAGAATTTCATTAAGAGTTTCAAAAAAGTTTTAGTGGTAGAAGAACTCGACTCTTACCTTGAAAGGGAAATTGAAAGATTAACTAGAGATGTTAATCCCGAGCTCCAAATTTTTGGTAAAAATTTAATTCCCGAAGTTGGCGAACTAAAACCAGAAATTGTTACCGCAGCCATCGCCAAATTTACAAATAAAAAATTCAATATTCAACATTTACCCTTAAATATTCCAATTCCCAAACGTTTTCCTCAGCTCTGCCCCGGTTGTCCTTATTGGTTTGTTTTTGCTGCAGTCAAAAAAGCAGTAGATACAAAAAAAGTAATTTTTGGCGGTGACATTGGTTGTTATATGCTATTTGGTTTACCCCCAATAAATATCCAAGATTACCTTTTTTGTATGGGTTCTTCAGTCGGAATTGCTCACGGAATTAAAAAAGCTACTGGTCAGAAGCTGATTACCTTTATTGGTGACTCTACTTTTTTTCATGCTGGCATTCCCGCCGTGATTAATGCTGTTTTTAACAAATCAAATCCTTTAATAATAATTTTGGATAACCAAACGACGGCAATGACCGGCCACCAACCCCACCCCGGAGCCCCCCAAGACAAAAACCCAATAAAAATAGAAGATATTGTTAAGGCCTGCGGGGTAAAAAATCTAAGAGTAATTGATCCCATAAATCAAAAAGAATTCGTCACCGCAATTAAAGAATTTTTAGAAAAAAAAGAAGTTTCGGTCATTGTCGCTCGAAGACCATGTATCCAGATAAAAAAATAAATCAATTTAATACCTTAGTTGTTGGCACTGGTGGCCAGGGGCAAATTACTCTTTTACAGATTTTATCTGAAGCTGTCCTATTGGAAGGTTACGATGTAAAAACTTCGGAACTCCATGGTTTATCTCAACGAGGTGGTTCAGTTGAGGTCCATTTTAGGTTTGGGAAAAAGATTTTTTCTCCTTTAGTTTCTCAAGGGAAGGCAGATTTAATTTTGGGCTTGGAAATGCAAGAATCTTTAAAAGCTTGTTGTTACGCCAATTCCAAAACCAATTTCTTGGTTAATAAATATATTGTTCCAATTCCTTTAGTAAAAAACCTAACCGAAAAAGAAATTTTGGATAATCTTAAAAAAATCAGCAAGAACGTCTTTTTAATTCCGGCAGACGATATTTGTCAGAAAGAATTGGGAACGGGTGTTGTTGCCGGAGTTTATTTAATAAGTTTAGCTTCATTTAAGAAACTGATTCCAATTAAACCCGTCTCAATTTTGAAAGCTATCAAAAAAATAATTCCAGAAAAATATCTGGAATTAAATCTTAAAACTTTTGAACTCGCGAGCGACAGCGAAGCGGTGAAATGAACTTTAGTTCATTGAGCTGGCTAAAAGCTAAATTTTTTCAATCTGGGCCCCAAGTTTTTTTAATTTCTCTTCAATTTTTTCGTGGCCCCTTTCAATTTGAGAAATATTTTCAATCAGAGTTTTTTCTTTCGAAATTAAACCGGCTAAAATTAGAGCAGCACCCGACCTAATATCGGTGGCGCTTATTTTATTTCCAATTAACTCTTGCCTTCCAAAGATTAGAGCCCGGTGAGGATCAGTAATTTCTATATCGGCCCCCATTTTTCTTAATTCGTGTAAGTGCTGGAACCGATTTTCGTATAAAGGGTCGTGAATTAAACTTTTGCCTTGAGCCTGGGTTAATAAAACCGAAGTTTGGGGCTGTAAATCGGTTGGAAAACCAGGATAAGGTAAAACCTGAATTTTCGTCGGTTTAAATTCAGTAGATTTTCTGACTAAGATTTCATTTTTACCAATTTCAAAATTTACTCCGATTTCCTTCATTTTTTCTAAAAACATTGTTAAATGATCAGGATTGATATTTTTTATTTTTCCCGCTCCGCCAGTTATGGAGAGAGCAATTAAAAAAGTTCCGATTTCTAAAAGATCAGGGCAAATCGAAAAGTTAGCTCCCGAAAGTTTTTCTTTTCCTTCCATCTCAATAATGTGCGTTCCTATCCCTTCAATTTTTAATCCACATTTTTCTAAAAATTTTCCTAAATCTTGTACTTGCGGCTCAGCGGCAGCAATTTCAATTTTTGTTTTTCCTTTAGTTAAAGCAGCTAGCATCATTAAATTTTCGGTAGCCGTAACGGAAAACTCTTTTAAAACAATTCTTTTTCCTATTAAATTTTCTGGTGCTTCAAAACGATAAAAACCACCTTTTTCCTCAATCTTAACCCCAAAATCCTTTAGAGCTTCAAGGTGAGTTCCGATTGGCCGAAGACCAATTTTATCTCCACCCGGATGAGGAACCTTGAACTTTTTAAATCTGGCCAAAAGAGGCCCAATCAGTAAAACCGAGACCCTCATTTTTTCAAATAAATCAGCTGGAATTTTCTCTGGATTAATATTTTCAGGATTGATTTTTATTGTTTTTTCTCCCAGCCATTCGATTTCAGCCCCCATTTGTTTTAAAATTTCAATATGGTCTAAAACGTCAGAAACTAAAGGTAAATTATCAATAATCGATTCTTCTTCAGTTAATAAAGTAGCAGCCAGTATTGCTCCGGCTGCATTCTTATAGCCCGAAATTTCCACTTCACCAGAAAGAGGAATGCCACCTTTTATGAGAAATTTATCAGCCATAGATTTTGACCTTGAGTTAATTTTAGTTTACGATAAAAATTAGAATATGTCAAAGCCGATAAAAAAAATTGTCTGTCTCGGAGGTGGGACAGGTGTCTCGGTGGTTTTATCTGGGTTTAAAAAATATCCTTTAGATTTAACTGCTATAGTCACCGTGTTTGATAGCGGAGGCTCGAGCGGTAAATTGAGAAAAGAACTTGGTATTTTGCCTTCGGGAGACGTAAGGCAATGTTTGGTCGCTTTATCTAATGAGACCAATTTCAATGATCTTTTTCATTATCGATTTGGAAAAGGCACACTAAAGGGGCATAATTTTGGCAATCTTTTAATTGCCGCAGCGACAGAATCTACGGGGGGCCTAGATAAAGCCATTGATAAAATAAGTAAAATTTTAAATATTAAAGGTAAAGTAGTTCCAGTAACTTTAGATAGGGCAGATATAATAGCCATATTAAAAAACAATAAGAAAATAAAGGAAGAAGAAAAAATTATCAATTATCCCTGTCTGTCTAAAGTAGGCATTAAAAAACTATTTTTAAAACCTGAAGTTAAAGCTAATCCTAAAGCAATTTCAGTAATACAAAACGCAGATTTAATCATTGTTACTCCGGGAAAATTTTATACTAGCATCATGCCCATTTTTTTAGTTAAAGGCATTTCAGCAGCTATTCGTAAATCACGAGCTAAGAAAGTTTTTGTTTGCAATTTAATGACCCAAGTAGGAAATACAGATAACTTCAGCGTTATAGATTTTCTAACAATTTTGGAAAAATATTTAGGCAAGGATGTTATTAATTATGTGATTTTTAATACAGGAAAATTATCTTTCCAAAAATTGAAAGAAGTTAAAAAAGTTTTTCCCAGAGCAGATTTTATAAGGTACGACAAGGGCTTGTTAAAAAAGAAAAATTTTATCGGAGCCGATCTTTTAGATAAAAATATTAAAAAATTAAATCCAGCCGACATTTTTGTCAGGGGAGCAAATCAAAGAACAATGGTTCTCCACAACTCTCAAAAATTAGCAAAAATATTATTAAATCTATGCAAGCGGTAATTTTAGCAGCCGGCGAAAGCTCGAGATTTTGGCCACTTAATCAAAGACATAAAAGCCTCCTGAAAATAATGGGTCGGCCTTTGATTTGGCATACAATTGAAGGTTTAAAGCGGGTAGGGACAAATGATTTAGTAATTATTCAAGGTCCAAAAAAGGATGTAGAAGAGGAACTTAAAAATTATAATTTAGGATTGAATACTCATTATGTTATCCAGGAAACGCCAAAAGGAATGGGAGACGCCATTTTTCAGGCCAGAGATTTTTTAAAAGAACAATTTTTTGTTTCAAACGCTGAAAGAATTGACGGTGGAAGATACGCAGAATTTTTGTTTGGAAAACAAAAACCATCTGGTATTAACCTTGTTTTGTTCGGAATCCAAACAGATAAACCTTGGCTTTTTGGAATTGCTGATTTGGATGGTGATAAAGTAAAAAATATTATTGAAAAACCAGAAAAAGGAAAAGAACCATCGGATATTAGAGTAATTGGAACTTATCTTTTACCTAAAAACTTTTTAGATTATTATAAACGAGTTTCCAAACACCAATATGCTTTTGAAGATACCCTAAGTTTATATATGAAAGAAAATGATGTTCGTCTAGTTACCACACAGATGGAAGTCCCTTCTTTAAAATATATTTGGGACTTATTTAGAACGAATAAATTATTAATGGATAAATTTTTAAGAACAGAAATTAAAAAATCAGCCAAAATTTCAAAAAACGTTGTAATTGAAGGGAATGTTTATATTGGCGAAAATACAAAAGTTTTTGAAGGAGCAGTAATTAAAGGACCTTGTTATATTGGAGATAATTGTGTTATCGGAAACAATTCCTTAATTCGAGAATATACTAATTTAGAAAACAACGTTCTAATCGGCGCTTTTGCCGAAGTGACGAGGTGTGTTTTTCAAGAAGATGTTCATATTCATTCCGGTTATTTTGGCGATTCAATTTTTGGCAGAGGTTGCCGATTAGGGGCAGGAACAATTACTGCCAATGTTAAAATTGATAGGGAAGAGATAAAATCAGTTATCCGAGCGCAGCGAAGGATGGAGATGAACGAATGTTCAGCGACTGTTAAGGGAGAAAAGATTAAAACTGGTTTAGATTCTTTGGGCTGCATTATGGGAGAAAATACCAAAACTGGAATTAATTGCTCTTTAATGCCTGGTATTTTGATTGGTTCAAATTGCGTCCTTGGTCCAAATTCGGTTGTCTTTGGAAACATTGAAGACAATGCCACTTTTTATACCGAATTTAAGGGCGTTAAACAATAAATTTTCCCCTTGGCTTCATGTCCCTGTTTTCTCGGCAGGGCTTTTTTTGTGATATACTAAAACAATGTCAATCCTGAGAGTAGACCAAAGAAACTTACAAACAATAGTTAAAATGATGGTAAAATCAATTAAACAGGGGGAAGTCATGGTCTGTCCAACTGATACAGTTTATGGGCTGATAGCTGACGCTACTAATGAAAAATCAGTAAAAAAACTTCTAAAAATAAAAAAGCGTAACGCTCAAAAACCCATTCCGATTTTTGTCAAGGACCTAAAAACAGCCAAAAAGTTCGCTTTAATTAATAAAAACAAGGAAAAATTTTTAAAAAAAGTCTGGCCAGGAAAAGTGACAGTAGTTTTAAAGAGGAAAAAGATAAAAACAAGTCTATATGGAATTGCTAAAAAAACAATTGGTCTTCGAATCCCAGATTACAAATTACTGAATGTTTTACTTAAAAAATTGAATTTTCCCTTAGCTGAAACTTCGGCAAATATTTTTGGCAAACCAGCTTCAAACAATATTAAAGAAGTCATTTCTCAGTTCAAAAATCAAAAATTTCAATCAGATTTAATTGTTGATGCCGGAAATTTAAAACCTGGTAAGCCATCGATAGTCTTAGATCTGACAATCTGGCCACCAAAAATTTTGAGACTATGAAAATTCTTGCTATTGATACCTCTTGCGATGATACTTCTATCGCCTTAATCAAAGCTGAGAAAACCCATTTCAAAATTTTATCCAATATTATCTCTTCCCAGATTAAAATCCATAAAAAATGGGGAGGGGTAGTACCAACCTTAGCCAAAAGAGAGCATCAGAAAAACCTACCCCTAGTATTTAAAAAAACTTTAAATAAGGCTAAATCCGCTAGCCGGCGGACAAAAATTGATTTAGTTGCCGTAACTATAGGTCCGGGGTTGGAACCCTGTTTATGGATGGGAGTAAATTTTGCCAAAGACTTAGCAAAGAAGTTGAATTTAAAAATCATTCCGATAAATCATATTGAAGCCCATATCCTCGCCAACTGGCTTAGGCCGATTGGCGAAAATTTCAAAAATATTTTTCCGGCGATTTGTCTGGTTGTTAGTGGGGGTCATACTCAACTGATTTTGATAAGAGAGGTTGGGAAATACAAAATCCTTGGGGAAACCCGTGATGATGCCGCTGGAGAATGCTTTGATAAAGCGGCCAGAATTTTGGGTTTAGGTTATCCCGGTGGCCCCATTATTTCAAAATTAGCTAAAAAAATAAATAATGGAAGTCGGACTTCCATTATTTTGCCGAGGCCGATGATGTATCAGAAGAATTATGATTTTAGCTTTTCTGGATTAAAAACGGCAGTTTTATATGATTTTCGCGCCCAATCTCCGAAAATCAGAACGTCAAAAAAATATATTCAAGAAATGTGTTCTGAAACCCAGCAGGCAATAATTGATGTTTTAATTAAAAAAACAATCAGAGCAGCCAGGGAATTTAGAGCCAAAGCAGTAATTCTTGGTGGGGGAGTTGCCGCCAACGAGGAATTAAGAAAACAATTCAGAGAAATCATTAAAAAAAATTTCCCAAATACTAAATACTTAATACCTCGTCCTAAATTCTGTACCGATAATGCGGCAATGATAGGGGTAACTGCTTATTTTCATCAAAAAGAAGCAACAAAGAATTGGCAAGAGATAAAAGTTAATGCTAATCTTAAAATATGAATATGCAAAATCTAAAGAGAGTCGATACCCAAATTGCAAAATTAATTAAAAAAGAAGAAAGACGCCAGGCAGAGACCCTCGATTTAATTGCTTCAGAAAATTATCCTTCCAAAGCGGTTCGGGAAGCCCTAAGTTCAATTTTTGTGGCTAAGTATTCTGAAGGTCGCCCTTATAAAAGATATTATGCCGGGATGGAAAATGTTGATAAATTAGAGACCTTAGTTGAAGAAAGAGCAAAAAAAGTTTTTAAATTAAATCCTAAAAAATGGGTAGTTAATGTTCAACCTCTTTCTGGGGCACCAGCCAATTATGAGATTTTGCGGAGCCTAGTAACATTACATGAAAAAATTCTATGTTTACATCTTCCCCACGGCGGCCACCTAAGTCAAGGAGACAAAGCTTCTTTGACTGGTCATGATTTTAAGCCTATTTATTATTATTTAGATAAGAACGGTTTCTTGGATTATAAGGAGATTGAAAAATTGGCCATCAAAGAGAAACCAAAGTTAATTATGGCAGGTTATACCGCTTATCCAAGGAAAGTCGATTTCAGAAAATTTGGAAAAATTGCTAAAAAAGTTGGAGCTTATCTTTTAGCAGATACATCTCATATTACTGGTTTGATTATTGGCGGAGTGCATCCAAATCCCTTTCCTTGGGCTGATGTTTTAATGACAACTACCCACAAAACCCTAAGAGGTCCGCGAGGAGCAATGATTATTTGTAGAAAAGAATTAGAAAAGAAAATCTTTCCCAAAGTTTTTCCTGGAATGCAGGGTGGTCCTCATGAGCATACTATTTGCGCCATTGGGGTGGCTTTAAAAGAAGCGATGAGCCCAAAATTCAAAAAATACGCTGTTCAGATTATTAAAAATTCCAAAGTTCTAGCAGCTGAACTTAAAAAATACAACTTTAATTTAGTTTCTGGCGGGACTGATAATCACTCAGTTTTAATTGATTTAAGAAATAAAAATATCGCTGGCAAACTCGCTCAAGAGCTGCTGGAAAAAGCCGGGATAGTTGTTAGCAGAAGCACCATCCCTTACGATCCTAATCCACCTTATTATCCCTCAGGAATTCGGTTAGGAACACCAGCGATAACTACCAGAGGGATGAAAGAAAAAGAGATGAAAAAGATTGCATTCTGGATTAATGAAGTTGTTTCTAACCCGAAATCAGTTCAAAAAATCCGAAAAGAAGTCAAAAAATTCTGTCTTAAATTTCCTATACCATGAAACTTCTTGATGGAAAAAAGTTATCAGAGAAAATTTTAGGAGACATTAAAGGAGAGATCAAAAAGAGAAAATTAAAATTAACTTTAGCCGTGGTTCAGATTGGCGAGAATCCAGTTTCTCAAATCTTTATTAATCAAAAGAAAAAAGCCTGTGAGAAGGTTGGTATTAATTTTAGGTTGTTTAAATTTCCAGTAAAAGTCAGCGCCCCAAGATTAAAGAAAGAAATTAAAAAAATTGTTAGAAATCCGGCTAATTCAGGAATAATTATTCAGTTGCCTTTGCCTAAAAAATTTCTTCCTGAAGAATTTCTAAATTTAATTCTTGAAGAAAGGGATATTGACGTTCTCTCAGAGGAAAGTTTAGGAAAGTTTTATCAAGGAACCTTGAAAATTCTGCCGCCGACGGTTAATGGAATTTTACGTCTCTTGAAAAATTACAAAATTGAACTAAAGGGAAAAGATGTTGTAGTGATAGGGGCAGGAAGATTAGTTGGCTTTCCTTTAGCTATTCAACTTTTGAAAGAAAAAGCCACCCTTTCAGTTTTAAATGAATTTACCAAAGACGCCCTTTCTTTTACTAAAAAAGCCGACATTGTAATTTCTGGAGTGGGCAGGCCGGATTTAATAAAAAGTAAGATGGTGAAAAGGGGGGTAGTTATTATTGATGCAGGGTCGGCTATGAAAAAAGGAAAATTAGTGGGCGATGTTGATTTTAAAAGTATTGGCCAAAAAGCAAGCTATATTACCCCGGTTCCTGGCGGCGTCGGCCCAATGACCGTCGCTTGCTTGCTTGAGAATTTAATACGGCTTCACAAAAGATAAAGATAATTTTTTTCAAAAAATAAAACCCTGCATTTCTGCAGGTTTTTTTAAAATTTCTTAAATTATGCCGCGGGTGGGACTCGAACCCACATGGGATTACTCCCAGACGATTTTGAGTCGCCTCTGTAAACCAATTCCAGCACCGCGGCCTATTTTATTAAAATTTATCAATTTTTAAGCTAATCGTCAATTAAAAATTAGCTTTTATTTTTTATAATCGCATTCTTTATTAGAACATTTTATTTGTTTGCGTTTTGTTTCTACCAAAAGTGCTCCGCATTTTGGACATTTTTCTCCGGTAGGTTTATCCCACAAGGCAAAATTACATTTTGGCCAATTGGAACAGCCATAAAAAATTTTTCTTTTTTTAGTTCTTTTTTCAACTATTTTTCCATTTTTACATTTTGGGCATTTAATTCCTAAAATATTTTCCTCTAAAGATTCAGTATGTTTACATTTGGGAAACTTAGAACAGGCGTAGAATTTCCCAAATTTCCCCAATCTGATTAAAAGAGGAGCGCCACATTTGGGACAAATTTTTTCGGTTGGTTTTTCAGTGAATTCTTTTTTTGAAACTTCCTGATATTTCTGTTTTAAATTTTCTTCAAAAGGTTCATAAAATTCCTCTAAAACCTCTATCCATTTTCTTCGACCTTCGGCAATTTTATCTAAATCCTCTTCCATTTCAGCGGTAAATTTAATATCAACATTTTTTGGAAAGTGACTGACTAAAAGATCGTTAACCACTACTCCGATTTCGGTTGGCTGGAATCTTCTTTCGGCATTTTTCTCAATATAATTTCTTTCTTGAATTGTAGATAAAATAGGAGCATAAGTTGAAGGCCGACCAATTCCATTTTCTTCAAGGACTTTAATTAAAGTGGCTTCAGTATATCGAGGCTTAGGCTGGGTAAAATGTTGAGAAGGTATTAATTTTATTAGCTCTAAGATTTCTTCTTTTTTCAAAGGTGGTAATTCAGTTTCCGCGAATTTAATCGGATATACTTTTAAAAATCCGTCAAACTTTAAAATTTGGCCCGTTGCCCGAAATATATAATTCTTTGCCGAAATATCAATAGTTGTCGAGTCAAAAATAGCTTGGCTCATTTGACAAGCAATGAATCTTTGCCAGATAAGGTCGTAAAGCTTTAATTGATTCTGGTCTAGTTTTACTGATTCTGGTGTTCTCTCCAGATAAGTAGGCCTGATTGCCTCGTGGGCTTCCTGGGCTCTACCTTTGGCTTTATATCTTCTCAAAAACCCTGCCCAATATTCTTTACCATAATGCTTACTAATGAATTTTTTAGCCGAAAATAAGGATTGGTCAGAAAGATTTAAAGAATCGGTCCGGTGATAGGTGATAAAACCTCTTTCATAAAGTTGCTGAGCAATTTGCATTGTAAACTTTGCCGGGAAATGAAATCTTTTCCAGGATTCCTGCTGTAGGGTGGAAGTGGTAAATGGAGGTAAAGGATTTCTTTTTACTTCTTTTTTTTCAACGTTTATAACCTTGTATACGCAAGCTTCCGAAGGAAGCGAAGCTCCTTTTAAATCTTTGACAATTTTATCAGCTTCTTTCTTTGTTTTAATTCCCAATTTTGGAATGACTTTTCCATTCTTTTTAATTAATAAAGCTTCAAATTCAGCTGATAGAGGTCCGGCCTCTATTGGTTTTTTAAGGAGAGCGACGATGCTCCAGTATTCTTGAGGGACAAAATTTTTAATTTCTCTCTCCCGTTCAACCACCAATCTCACTGTTACCGATTGGACTCTTCCGGCCGAAAGACCTCTGGCAACTTTTTTCCATAAAAAAGGAGAGAGTTTGTAACCAACAATTCTATCTAAGATTCTTCTTGCCTGCTGAGCATCAACTAAATTCATATCGATTTTTCTCGGATTTTTTAGGGCTTCTTCAATTGCCGGCTTAGTGATTTCATGAAAGACAATTCTCTGATAAGGTTTCTGACTGTTTAAATTTAAAATCTGAGTTAAGTGCCAGGCGATTGCTTCTCCCTCTCTATCCTCATCAGTGGCAATGACAGCCAAACCAGCTTTTTTTACCACTTCTTTTAAAAGCTGAATTATTTTTTTTGATTTTTTAGGAATAATATATTTTGGCTTAAAATCATTTTCCGTTTCTACTCCAAATTCACTCTTTGGCAAGTCTCGAATATGACCCATGGTTGCAAGCACTTGGTATTCTTTACCAAGAAATCGTTTTAGAGTTATTGATTTTGTTGGACTTTCAACGATGACTAATCGCATATATGTTTCCTCCTAAATTTTTTACTTTATCCTTTATTTCTAAAACAGCTAAGGTGCCAGCTACCTTAGTTACTGAAAGCTTTGTTTTCTCAATAATTTTATCGACATCCAAAGCCTCCTCTTTTAAAACTCCTAAAATTAGATTTTCTTCATCATTTTCACCTTTTACAACTCTATTAATTTCGGAAATCGATAGATTTAGATTTAATTCCTTTAAAATATCATTAGCATTTTCAACTAGCTTCGCTCCCTGTTTAATTAAATAATGACAACCTTTTGAATTTAAAGAATGGATTGGTCCGGGGATAGCGAAGATTTTTCTTCCTTGTTTTTTAGCCCAATTAGCCGTAATTAAAGCCCCCGATTTTTGTTTAGCCTCAATTATTAAAACCCCCAGAGATAATCCGGAGATTATCCGATTTCTTTTGGGAAAAGTGAATTCAGAGCCATGAGTTCCTGGAGGATATTCGGAGATCAGGCCCCCACCTAATTCTAAAATTTTCCTAGCTAATTTTAAATTTTCTTGAGGATATATACTTTTTTCATCAATTCCGGTTCCCAAAACAGCAATTGTTCTTTTTCCACGCTCGAGCGTGGCTTGATGAGCTAAACTATCAATCCCGGGCGCTAAACCACTGACAATTGTTAATCCGGCTTCAGCCAAATCCCCAGCAATTTCCAAAGCGATTTCCTTTCCATAGGCAGAACACCTTCTGGTTCCGACAACGGCAAAGCAATTTTCCTCAGCCAAAATTTCCCCTCTTAGATAAAGAATTTCTGGCGGGTCCTTAATTTCTTTCAAAAGTTTCGGATAATTCTTATCTTTAATAGAAATTGTTTTAATCACGTTTTTTAACTTTAACACCCCGTTTTTATTTTTTCTATAGCTTCGGGGCAGGTTTGGCAATTCTTAATTTCTCTATACTTTCTGAAAGCATCTGACAATACAGATTAAGTCCGACTGAGTTTATATTTCCCGATTGTTCTTTGCCTAAAATGTTGCCGGCGCCGCGGATTTCTAAATCTTTCAAGGCAATTTTGTAACCCGAACCCAATTCCTCAGCTTCTTTCAAAGCCTCTAATCTCATTTCGGCTTTTTCGGAAAGATGGCCCCCGTAGAAAAAGTAGGCAAAAGCTTGAATACGTGAACGACCAATTCTGCCTCTAATTTGGTAAGCTTCAGCCAAACCCAGTCTGGTGGCGTCAGCTACAATTAAAGTATTAACATTTGGTAAATCCAAACCATTTTCAATAATCGTAGTAGTTATCAAAACATCAATTTTTCTATTCTGAAAATCAGCCATTACTTTAACTAACTCCTTTTCTTTTAACCTTCCGTGGGCGATGCCAATCCGCCAACTGGCGGATGCTTTGGCGCTTAAATTTTCTAAAAATTTTCTCGCTGCCTCAATTGTTTCTACCCGATTATGTAAATAATATATTTGGCCTTTCCTTTTCAATTCATTTTTAATTGCTTCTTTAATAGTTTTCTCATTCCAAGTCAAAATAAAAGTTTTAACTGAGAGTCTGCCGGCTGGAGGAGTTTGAATTAAACTAATATTTTTCAAAGAAGATAAGGCCAAATAAAGAGTTCTGGGAATAGGGGTGGCTGAAAGAGATAAGACATCAAGAGAAGCTCTGATTTTCTTTAATTTTTCTTTTTGCCCAACCCCAAATCTCTGTTCATCATCAACAATTAATAATCCCAGGTTTTTAAATTCTACATCTTTTGATAAAACTCGATGGGTTCCCACCGCTACATCGATTAAACCTGCTTTTAAACCCTCAACTATCTCCATCTGTTCTTTCTTCGATTGAAGTCGAGACAACACCCCGACTTTAATTGGCAGATGATTCAACCTTTCTTTAAAATTTTGAAAATGCTGATTAGCTAAAATAGTAGTTGGGCAAATCATTGTTACTTGAAAACCTGATTTTACTGCTTTTATCATTGCCCGTAAGGCCACTTCAGTTTTGCCAAAACCAACATCACCGCAGACAATTCTGTCCATTGGTCTCTGGCCTTCCAAGTCATTTTTAATATCTTCAATGGTCTGAATTTGATCTGGAGTTTCTTGATATTGAAAACTGGAAGTTATTTTTGCATCTATTTCATCTTCCGGTAAATAGGGTGGTCGAGTAGTAATGTCTCTTTTGGCATAAATTTCCAAAAGCTCTCTGGCTAATTTTTCTGCCCCTTCTTTAATTTTTTTCTTCGTCTTTTGCCAAAGAGAAGAACCAAGTCTGGAAATTTTCGGCTCAATAAAACCAATATATCTTGATAGTTTTCTTTCAAGTCCAACCGGCACAAAAAGCTTATCACCAGCTGCATATTCTAATTGATAATATTGTTCATGGTCCATTGTTAATCGTTGACCATAAATTCCGATTCCGTGGTCCAAATGAACTAGATAATCCCCGGTCTTCAACCCTTTCAGGTCAGAGAATATCCTTTGAGATTTTAATTTCTTTTTTAAAATTTCTTTAGCCGCTTTTTCATCATCAATTTTTATAGGAAGCCGGAGAATTTCTTCAATTTTATTTCCAAAAAAATCAAAACGGATGGCCTGATTTAAATTTATTGGGAAAACATCAATTATTTCTCCCCGCCGAGAGAATTCTCCCACTTCAGAAACTCTGAGCACTTTTTCATAACCCATTTCATCTAATTTTCTTAAAAATTGATAAAAATTATAATTTTGTTTTTTTTCTAAATATAGAATATTGTCCTCAAAAAAAGATTGAGTTGTCCTAGCTTTTATAATCTTTTGAAGATTGTTTTCAAACCAAAAACTCCCCTTTTCCAAAAAGTAGGGGGTGATAGCGCAGATTAAAACCTTATCAATAGAACTTCGCCTTGACAAATCCATCTAGTTTAGTATAATATATTATTTAGCAGGCATTGTCAAAGATTTTGACACTCCTAATCTGTCTGGGAGTTAAAAGCTAAGATAATCCCTCCTTATTTCTTAGCCGAACTAAAGCGTAGGATTCTAGAGAATTTTCTTTAAATCCTACCACTCGCAGGCAGATTAGGGGTTTTTTATTCGTTGAGCTTATTCATTGCTTTTTCTAAACCCTCTCTTAAAAGTATTTCAATTTCCTTAACTGACTTTTTAATAACTTCTTTAACAATCTTTTCCTCATCTTTATTAAATTTTTGAAGAACAAAAGTTTCAACATTTTTTGGTTTCCCGGTTCTGGGCTGAATCCCAATTCTTAATCTAATAAAATTTTTTGAATTTATCGCTTTAATTATTGATTCTACTCCTTTGTGGCCGGCCGCTCCCCGATTTTTAACAATTCTGATTTTACCCAAAGGCAGATCGATGTCGTCATGAATTACCCAGAGGTTAGTAGTTGGTATTTTATATTTAGTAATTAGGGATTTAACTGCTTTTCCAGAAAGATTCATAAAAGTTTTTGGTTTTTCCAAAATAACCTTTTTCAAATTTAAAGATTGGAGTTCGTCGAGTGCTCTAAAACCAATATTGTGCCGAGTATCTTGATATTTCTTCCCGGGGTTGCCCAGGCCAACAATGAGAATCATTAATATATTATATCTATTGATTTTAAAAAAGAAAATAAGGTATAATGATTAAAGCATGGTAGGCGATGAGAACTTCGTTCTCATCTTTTACCTCGCCCCTGTGGGGGCTCGGTAGTATAATGATTAAAGCATGGTAGGCGATGAGAACTTCGTTCTCATCTTTTACCTC
>CAZJYW010000002.1:0-143 GCA_964550395.1 uncultured Candidatus Saccharibacteria bacterium | reverse complement strand
GCCCCTGTGGGGGCTCGGTAGTATAATGATTAAAGTATGCGAGGTTTCTTTAATTTTATTTGGGAAATTTTAAAAATTGTCATTATTGCCTTATTGATAGTTGTCCCTATTCGTTATTTTTTGTTTCAACCTTTTTTTGTTAA
>CAZJYW010000001.1:0-45659 GCA_964550395.1 uncultured Candidatus Saccharibacteria bacterium | reverse complement strand
AATTTTGTTTTAACTGTGGTCGGGAAGGAAGTTATCTTTGCGAAGACTGCCAGAGCATTCTTGGGGTTC
Source organism: uncultured Candidatus Saccharibacteria bacterium (assembly GCA_964550395.1). GTDB lineage: Bacteria > Patescibacteriota > Minisyncoccia > Minisyncoccales > CAZJYW01 > CAZJYW01. Next base: position 45,590 of record CAZJYW010000001.1, on the reverse strand, counting down.
TAAATACTCATCAAAAAAGTCAAACTCAAAACCTTAAAGATTTATATTTTGCTCTGCCCTATCAGAATTTATTGATTAAAAATTTAATCCGAAAATTTAAATATCAACCCTTTGTCAAAGAACTGGCCATTCCCTTAACTTCCTTAATAATAACCCATTTTCAATTACTCGACAACCAACCTAATTTTTCTGATTATATTTTGATTCCAGTACCTCTCGAAAAAAGGAAACTGAAGCGGCGGGGATTTAATCAAGCCGAGGAAATTGGAAAAGAACTATCTAAATTTTTAAAAATTTCATTATCAAATAACGTCTTGGCAAAAATAAAGGAAACCCCGCCCCAGATTGAGTTATCCGACGAAGAAAGAAAAGAAAATATAAAAGAGGCCTTCTTTTGTCAAAGCCCCGAGAAAATTAAAGGTAGAAAAATTCTTTTAGTTGATGACATTTATACCACTGGCGCAACTATGAGAGAGTGTGCCAAGGTTTTAAAGAAAGCTGGCGCCAAAGAAATCATTGGCATTGTCGTAGCTCGAGCCAAACCAGAAGACGACAACTCACCTTAAACATAATTTCAAAAAAACCGGCGTTGCCGGTTTTAAGTTTGCGGTGGGCGCAGGACTCGAACCTACACGCCCTTATTCAGGGCCCCAGTTTTCAAGACTGGTGTCTTACCAATTCGACACAGCCCACCTTTCGGTTATAGAATCCGCCAATTGGCGGAGAGGGTGGGATTCGAACCCACGATAAGGCTATTACACCCTATAAGAGTTTAGCAAACTCTCCTTTTCAACCCCTCAAGCACCTCTCCGGCTACTCCATTTTACTTCTTAAAATTATTTCAGTCAACTTGAATTTAAAGGAATTTTATGATAATTTTAAATAGTATTCGCGCCCGTAGTTCAATGGACAGAATGTCAGGTTGCGGACCTGAAGCTTGTAGGTTCGACTCCTACCGGGCGCACATGAATCTCTCTACTCTTATTGAGAAAATTCCTCGGGTCGGCCCCCAATATCAAAAAAGATTAAAAAAATTGGGGATTAAGACTGTCGGGGAGCTTTTATTTCATTTTCCTCATCGCTATGAGGATTTTTCTGATATAATTCCGATTTCAGAAGTTGAAGAAGGAAAAACCGTCTGCATTCAAGGAAAAATCGCAGACATTAAAAATATCCGGATTTTCAAAAGAAGAATGACCATAACCGAAACGCTGGTAAACGACAATTCGGGAGGAATCCGGGTTACTTGGTTCAACCAGCCCTATTTATTAAACACCTTTAAAAAAGGCGATTTTGTTTTTCTGGTCGGGAAAATGGTTTCAAAAAAAGGAAGAAGATATTTATCCAGCCCGGCTTATGAAAAAATTCCGCCCCAATTTGCAGGAGCTCTGGGAAATGGAGAAAGATACGATTCGGTCCATACCGGAAGAATCGTTCCCATTTACCCTGAAACAGAAGGAATGTCTTCCCGCTGGCTAAGATTTATTATCAAACCCCTTTTAACAAAAATAGAAGACAAAATTCCCGAAACTCTGCCCGAAGAAATAAGAAAAGAGAGCGACCTTCTTCCGATTAAAGAAGCGATTTGGCAAATTCATTTCCCCGACACTTTAGAAAAAGCCAAGCTATCAAAAAAAAGATTTGTCTTTGAAGAGCTTTTTGACCTCGCCTTGGCGATTCTCCGTGAAAAAATAAAATTAGCGAAAGAAAAAGCAATTGTTATTCCTATTAATCTTGAAGTGACCAAAAAATTCATACAAAAACTTCCTTTTAAATTGACTCTTGACCAGAAAAAATCCGCCTGGCAGATTCTAAAAGACCTGGAAAAAGCAAGGCCGATGAACCGGATTCTGGACGGCGACGTTGGTTCCGGAAAAACAGTAGTGGCCACAATTGCGGTTTTAAACGCGGTCAAGGCCGGCTTTCAGACAACCTTTATGGCACCGACCGAAATTCTGGCAAAGCAGCATTTTAAAACGCTCAACGGTTTATTGAAAGGATTTAAAGTAAAAATCGGATTAATAACAGGGAAAGAGAATTTCTTTGACAACAAAAAAATCAAAAGAAAAGAAATGGTAGACAAAACGAAAAATGGGGAAATCGACATTTTAATCGGAACTCACGCTTTGGTGCAGGAAAAAGTGGAATTTAAAAAACTGGGGCTGGTGATTATTGACGAACAGCACCGCTTTGGGATAGAGCAGAGGGCAAAACTTTGCCGCAAACAGGAATTTTTGCCTCACCTGCTTTCAATGAGTGCTACTCCAATCCCAAGAACGCTGGCTTTGACAATTTACGGCGATTTAGATTTATCTTTGATTAAAGAAATGCCCAAGGGAAGAAAAAAGATAATCACCAGAATCATTCCGCCTCAAAAAAGACAGGAAGCCTATGATTTCATTAGAGGGGAAGTTAAAAACTGCAGACAGGTTTTTGTAATCTGCCCCAGAATTGAACCCGCCTCCGCTGAGAGCTTCAGCGGGCAAGCCCTCAATACTCAAGAAACTTTAGATAAAAGAAATTTTCTTTGGGCGGAAACCAAAGCAGTCAAAGAAGAATATGAAAAATTAAAAAAAGAAATTTTCCCCGATTTAAATGTCGGAATGCTTCACGGCAAAATGAAAACCGAAGAAAAAGAAAAAGCGCTTTTAAGTTTTAAAGGAAGAAAGACCGATATCCTGGTTTCAACCTCGGTAATAGAAGTAGGAATTGATTTTCCAAATGCCACTATAATGATGATTGAAGGAGCGGACAAGTTCGGATTAGCCCAGCTTCATCAGTTCCGAGGCAGGGTAGGAAGAGATAAAAATCAGTCGTATTGCTTTCTTTTTTCTGATTTTTCCAATAATCCCCGCTTAAAGGCGATGACTCAGCTCCAAGACGGCTTTGAGCTGGCGGAAAAAGATTTAAAACTAAGGGGCCCGGGAGACTTAATCGGCCAAAGACAGTGGGGCATTCCTAATTTTGTAATGGCCTCGATGGGAAACCTTGAGCTGGTTGAAAAAACGCGAGAAGCGGCAAAAGAAATATTAGAAAAAGACCCGGAACTAAAAAAATACCCCTTATTAAGAGAAAGATTAAAAGAATTTAGAGAGAGAATTCATTTAGAATAATCCCCGCCACTTGGCTACCATTATATTACCAATCAAACCAATCATTGATTATTGGGTTTCTGATTGCTGCCAAGCGATGGGAGGGCTAATTTTTTCAGTGACCCAAAAACCAAGAGGTTTTCCTAAGATTAATCTAGTTTGAGCGTCTAGGGCAGGGAAAGTGCCAAAACCAATTAAAGTTAGAGGCAATAGCAACCATTGAAAAATCATAGAAAGACTTTTCCAGCGGCTGCAACCTGCCGGCCGAGGAGGTAAAAGCGACATACTGACAATGGCTCCAGTCACCATCCCAATCATGGCTATGGTCATGATTTGACCAGTCAGCTTTGGCAAATTATAAGAGAGTAGGCTAATGTTGAACTCCTCGCCTCCCAGAATAAGAGGTAACCATCCTAAGAAAAAAATGAGCAGAGCACAGGTTGCCCAAGACCAAAACCCATCTAAGAGACTTAAACAATGGCGAAATTTCTCCCTGAGAGGAATTTTTTTGTTTTTTAAAAAACCATAAAAAATATAGGGGACTTCCGTACAGCCCCAGGCCCAACGCCGCTGTTGCTTGTATTGATTAATGACCGTTCCTAACAAATTTTTTGCCATTACAGCGTCCATTGAGACGGGATAATGCAGGGGAATCACCCGGTAATCCCCGTTATAGTAAAGATAAGATTTCCAAAAAATATGGGAATCGTCATTAACCGATATTAAATTGGTGGGATAACCTACTTCTTCGAAAATTTTAAAAGGCATGGAATGAGCGGAATAGGTTACTAGCTGTTCTGGTCTTTCCTGCTGCATCATTTGCCAAAAGGTGCCGGAAGTAGAAATTACCCGGGAAAAAGCCGGAGCTTGCCAGATATTATTATTATAAACTGGAATGGGTTGATAGCTTGACCTTAAAGGCGATTTAGCGGTTAAGTAATGCCAAGTTAAACAGGCAAAATATTGAGGATAAACTCTGGTGTCAATATCAAATCCCGAAACGATAATATTTTGATAGGGAATTTTTAAGGGGTCAATTATTTTCTCTTTAGCAATTTTGGCTGCCCAGGCCTGGTTAGAACCTTTTCCAACTACCTCCCCTATTATGTTTTGAGGATGAGTCGTAATTAAGAATTGAAAAAAATTTTTACCAAATTCTTCCTTAATCTTTTTAGCTAATTTTTGAGCGGCTTCCCCGGCTCTTTCCTCAACAGCTAAAACTACGAGCATTTTATCATGAGGATAATTTGAACCTTCTAAAGCTTGGAGGGTAGGCCTTACTGTATCAATTCCTTCTTTATACGTCGGCAGAATTATCAAGTGGTAGATTTCTGACCATCCCTGCCTGCCGACAGGCAGGTTTTTCAATTTTTTGAGTTTTTCCATCCAATCGATTTTAAGATTTTTTTTCATTTGTTTATAGCTAGCCAACTGATGGAAAGATAAATAGGAAATTCTTAATAGCCAATAGAGGTCGAAAGCAATAATAAAAATAGCCACCGCGACAGGAGCCAACCAAGATAAAATAAAAGCACCGCCTAAAGTCCCCCAAGACAAAAACCCCGGAAAAATTTCAAAAAATCGGTATAAAAATTTTTCTTTAGGATTTTTAAGGTCCTGGGCCCAAGAGAGATTTAAATAGTCAGCTTGCATATGGCGCATATGGGAGTCGAACCCATCTTGCCTGATTGAAGGCCAGGCGTCCTTCCGATAGACGAATGCGCCAAATTATTTTAATTTTAACTTAAAATTTGAAAAAAGGCAAGTCAGTTGATAGAATAAGATATATGAAACTTCCGAAGGCTTATAATCCGAAAAAGGTGGAAAATAAAACTTACAATCTCTGGCGAAAGTCTGGTTTTTTTAATCCTGATAAGCTTCCTAAACGTCATAAAAAGCCTTATTGTATTGTTATCCCTCCCCCAAATATTACTGGTGAGCTTCATATGGGCCATGCTTTAAATGTCACTGTTCAGGATATTTTAATCCGCTGGAAAAAACTTCAGGGATTTAAAACTTTATGGCTGCCCGGCACCGACCATGCCGGCATCTCTGCCCAAAACAAAGTAGAGAAAAAATTAAAAAAAGAAGGTAAAACAAGGTTTGATTTAGGTAAAGAAAAGTTTATTAAAACAATGTGGGACTGGATGGATCAATACGAAAATATAATTTTAAATCAATTTAAAAAATTAGGCGCTTCGTTTGATTGGTCGAGAGCCCGTTTTACCATGGACAAAGATTATATCCGAGCAGTGGAAGCTGCCTTTTTACATTACTACAAAAAAGGCTGGATTTATCAAGGAGAAAGAGTAATCAATTGGTGTTCAAGGTGCGCCACCTCTTTATCAGACCTAGAATTAGAATATAAAGAAGAAAAGGGTCATCTTTGGTATATAAAATATCCTCCTTTTATAACTGTTGCCACCACCAGACCCGAAACCATGCTGGGAGACACGGCGGTTGCCGTTAATCCCGGCGACAAAAGATATAAAAAATTAATCGGTAAAAAAGTTACTTTGCCTTTAGTCAATAAAAAAATTCCTATCGTGGCTGATGGATTAGTTGACCCAAAATTTGGCACTGGCGCTGTTAAAATTACTCCAGCCCACGATTTGACCGACTACGAAATTGGTCTCCGGCATAAATTAGGTTCAGTTAAAGTAATTGATGAAAACGGCAGAATGACTAAAAATTCTCCTCTGCCATACCGGGGCTTAAAGGTTTTGGAGGTTAGACAAAAAGTGGTTGAAGATTTGGAAAAATTAGGACTTTTAGAAAAAGTTGAGGAGTACAATCATCAAGTTCCTAAATGTTACCGCTGCAACACAACGGTTGAATTGATTCCCTCTAAGCAGTGGTTTTTAAAAATGGATAAACTGGCTAAAAAATCTATCAAGGCTGTTAAATTAGGCCGGATAAAATTTATTCCCAAAAGGTGGGAAAAAATCTACTTTGACTGGTTAAAGAACATCAGAGATTGGTGCATTTCCAGACAAATCTGGTGGGGTCATAAAATACCCTTAAAAGGCGTGAACGATGTTCTGGATACCTGGTTTTCCTCTGCTCTCTGGCCATTTGCCACCCTTGGTTGGCCCCAAAAAACCAAAGACTTAAAAAGGTTTTATCCAACCAATGTTCTGAGTACTGACCGAGGAATTATAAATCTCTGGGTAGCCAGGATGATATTTTCCGGGATGGAATTTATGAAAAAAGAGCCATTTCGAGAGGTCTATGTCCATGCTACTGTTTTAACCAAAGAGGGGGAAAGAATGTCAAAATCTCTTGGTACCGGAGTAGACCCGATAAATCTCATTGAAAAATATGGAGCCGATGCTACCCGATTTGGGATAGCCTGGCAAATTATGGGAGGACAGGATATTAGATTTACTGAAGACAATATAGTTATGGGAAAGAAGTTCTGTAACAAGATTTGGAATGCTAGCCGATTTGTAATGATGCAAAACCAGAGTACTCAAATAGGGTTGAGTGCTCGGCCGAGCACAAAGATTTTGTGCTCTGGCTCAAAGTTAACATTGGCTGATAAAAGAATTCTTCGAGCCTTAGATAAAACAATAAAATCAGTTAATAAAAATTTGGGAGGTTTTCAGTTCGGCCAGGCCGCCCATATCCTCTATAATTTTTTCTGGCATGACTTCTGCGATGTTTATATTGAATCATCGAAATCCAAAATCCAAAATCCAAAATCCAAAACTGAAAAAGAAAATACAGAGAAAGTTCTATTATATGTATTACTAACTTCTCAAAAACTTTTGCATCCATTCATGCCTTTCATCACTGAAGAAATCTATCAAAAATTACCAATAGAGAATAAAAAGAAATGCCTGATGATCGAGGAATGGCCCAAATAGTCGATGAGGGCGAGTCCCTCATCTCCACCTTCGCCACCTTCGGTGGCTCGGCGTTTAATGATTGAAAAATGGCCCAAATGAGTTATCCTCTTTATATTTTTTTTGGAGTTCTGCCCAGCCTAATCTGGCTTTTGTTTTATTTGAGAAAAGATGTTCATCCTGAACCTAATTCCCAGGTAATAAAAATTTTCTTTTATGGAATGTTGGCTGCCATCCCAGCGGTTTTCTTAGAAAAGGGAATTTTTGAGAGCACCTTGCACCCACCATTATCTAATCTCCTCTCTCCCTTTTTAATTATTATTTTTAATGCTTTGATCGGAGTAGCTCTGGTTGAAGAGGTTCTAAAATATCTAGTGGTGAAAGAAAAAGTACTGAAGAGTGCCGAATTTGATGAACCAACCGATGCCTTGCTTTATATGATAATTGCCGCTCTGGGTTTTGCCGCTTTAGAAAACATTTTGATTTTAATCACTCTCGGTCCAACCTTTTTACTCGGAGAAGCTTTTTCGATTACGGTTGCCAGGTTTTTAGGAGCAACCTTTTTACATGCCTTATGTTCAGGAACCGTAGGTCTCTTTCTGGCTCTATCTTTTTCCGAAACAAAAAACCGGATATCGCTCTTAGCTGTCGGCTTGGGAATAGCCTGCCTCTTGCATGGACTTTATAATTTTTCTATTATGGAAATTGAGGGAAGCCTGAGATTCTTAATTCCTATTATTATCTTGATTAGTTTGGCCCTCTTTGTTTCCTTGGGATTCAAAAGGTTGAAAAAAATGAAAAGTATTTGTAAAATTAATTAATATGGAAAAGGAATCTTCTTTTTTCGAAAAATTAAAAAAGGGAATGGGAATTGAAGGACCAGTTGAAGAAGGGATAGAAAAGGTAGAAAAAAACCCCCCGAAGGAAAGCCTTCGGCTTCCTACGGGACAGGCGAAAAAAGCGAGAGTGCCGAGAGTAAGAAAATTGGAAATTAAAGCAGAACCAATTGAACCCGAACTTGAAAAAATTGAAGAACCCGAAGTAAAGAAAGAAGAACCTTCCTTGACTAAAGCTGTGAAGGATAAAGAAAAGTGGTTCGAACCAGAGGGACAACTGGCAATTGATGTTTATCAAACCGAAAATGAGCTGATTATTCAATCGGCAATTGCTGGAGTAAAGCCAGAAAATTTAGATATTTCAATGGAAAGTGATGTACTAACTATTCGAGGAAATAGGGAAAGATTATCGGAGCAGGAAGAGAATTATTTTACTCAAGAATGTTATTGGGGGCCATTTTCCCGAGAGGTAATTTTGCCAGTGGAAGTTGACCCTGGGCGGGTGGAAGCCACAATGAAAGAAGGAATTTTAACTATCAGGATACCGAAAATTTTAAGAGAAAGAAAGAGAAAAATAAATGTAAGAGGATAAAATAAGAAATTTTCAATTTTCCAATGATTAACCGAGCACATAACGTTTTATGTGCTCGGTTTTAGTGCGGACGGTGGGACTCGAACCCACAAGTCTTTCGACACAAGATCCTAAATCTTGCGTGTTTCCCAATTTCACCACGTCCGCATCAATATTTTATCTCATTTTACTAAAAAATCAACCGAGCACATAACCCAATTTATGTGCTCGGGTTGATTTTACAAAAATAGAATTGGCCCCAAATTTTTACAATCCCATTAACCCCTTAACAATAGCTGGAATAGCTTTAGCCAAAAGAGCAACTACCATTCCAATCATGGCATAGATTATGTAATTCCTTCCCGAGGTCACTTTCTCTGGAGCACCAGCTGCAGTTACTAAAGTGAAGGCTCCAGCAATTACCATAACGGCTACAATTGCTATTAAGAGAACAAATATCCAATCTGTAACAGTATAGATGGCATTCATTAAACAACACATTCCACAATCATAACTAGGACTATCAAAAGGACAGGTGCCCGAAGACGGACAGCTTATTCCAGTTAAACCACTCAAATCTTTAGTAATATTACACTCCGTCGGAGCTCCTTCCTGAGCCGAAATCATCATCGGTACTGCCAAAACAGCCGCCAGACTAATTAAGACCAAAGCTGATAAAATTTTTTTCATTAATATTTTATTTTTTATGTTTTATGTTTTATTTCCCTGGGCTCGACCTTTTTACCCCGCCCTCTAAGCAGCAATCCTTTTTTTGAGGGCTCGCCAGGCACTACCATAATATTTTAATCTTTTTTCTCTATTTCTTGCTATTTTTTCTGATTGATAGGCCTCGTAGTAAATTAGCCTAAAATCATTTTCTGTCCGATGCTCCATCATCCTTCTTCCTAAATTGTTAGTAGACCCTATATAGAATTTATCACCTCTTTTCCGTCGCAAAACATAAACATAATACATACAGCATAGAGGGCGGGGTGAATTTTTTTATCCGCCAATTTTTACTCCTATTAACGATTCTATCATCGCAATAAGTCCTCTGGCAAGTAAAATAATAACTAATCCAACTAAAGTGTAGATGATTATGTTTTTACCAGTGCCAATTTTTTTGGGGTCACCCCCGGCAGTTAAGATATAAAATGCCCCAATGATTATCATTAGAGGAGCAATGACAACCGCGATATAAAAGATAAACTTAATAATGGCGTCAATTAACTCTCCAAAGGTTTCGTACTCGAGGGGATTTTGAAATTCTACTGCTAAAACAACAATTGGCAAGCTAAGTAGAAGTGAAATTAGAAGAATTTTTTTCATGTTTTTATTTTACCACAATTAAGCCCCAGTGGTAAATACCAGCTTCGAATTCCTTTTCTGGTTTTAAATCAAGGTCTTTGGCTATTTTTTTCACTTCTTCAGTTGAAACCCTACCCTCTTCAGGACCAATCGTAGCATCTATTTTCCAGTCCACAACTAAAATTTTCCCACCCGGCTTTAAAACTCTCTTTCCTTCTCCCAAAACCATTTTTTTATCTTCGCATTCAAATAAAAGATCGGTCATTAAAACTAAATCAACTGAATTTGACGATAGGGGCGTTCTTTTCTCGATATCAGCCCGGATAGTTTCGATATTTAAAATTTTTTCTAATTTGGTTCTGGCCTTTAAAGCGGAAAGGGGTTCTTCTAATATATCTAGAGCATAAATTTTCCCTTCCTCTAATTTTTTGGCTAAAGGTAAGGCCCAACCACCAGAGCCACAACCAAAATCCGCCGCCACCATTTCTTTCTTTAGCTTTAATTGTTTTAGAACTTCTGGGGGGTTAAGGAAACTTTCCATGATTGGAAATCGAAAATTTTTATTAGATACAGGTGGCTGAAGCTACCTGGTCTCCCTCTCCTAATTTCATTATTCTTACTCCTTGGGTAACCCGGGAAAGTTTGGAGATACTAGAAATTGCCGCCCTTATCACCTGACCTTTTTGAGAAATAACAATTAAATCTTCTTCGGTAGGCAATGAAGCCTTGGCTTCATTTTCACCCTTCGCTAATGCTCGGGTAGTTAAAACTTTTGAAGCTACTAAATCTCCGGTTTTGGGGGCAACTTGAACAGTTTTAATCCCCGAACCTCCCCTACCCTGAAGTCTATATTCTTTTAAATCCGTCCTCTTCCCAAACCCATTTTCCGTTACAACTAATAGATATTGTTTTTTCCCCTGTTGACGTTTAACGTCAACAACGTCCATCCCGACCACTTCATCAGCTTTTTTAAGCTTGATTCCTCTAATTCCGGCTGCCGCTCTTCCCATCGGCCTTATTTCTTTTTCCTTGAAGCGGACAGACTGACCTTTTTTAGTCACTAAAATAATTTCATCCTCACCGGTGGTTCTTGAAACTTTCCTTAAGGCATCCCCCTTTTTAAGAGTGATGGCAATTAAACCTGACCTTCTCACATTTTCAAATTCTTCAAGGGCTGTTTTTTTGATTATACCATCTTTGGTGGCAATTACTAAATATTTGATAAAACCCTGGTCGGCTTTCCCTAAGGACATCAGAGATAAGATTTTCTCTTGAGAAGAAATTTCTAGAAAATTTAAAAGACCTCTTCCCTTGGCTACTCTAGTTCCTTCGGGAATTTCGTAAACTGGAGTTCTAAAAACTTTTCCCGAATCACTAAAAAGAAGCAGAGAGTCGTGAGTGTTAGCGGTTAGAAAGTGCTCGACAATATCTTCTCCGACCGTTTTCATTCCTAAAATTCCTTTTCCTCCTCTTTTTTGAATTTTATAAGTAGCCGGGTTTAATCTTTTGATATAACCTCCTTGAGTTAAAGTAATAATAGTTTCCTCTTGGGGAATCAAATCTTCTTCAGCAATTTCGCCCACTTTTTGGAGACGGACTTTGGTTCTTCTTTCATCGCCAAAATTTTCTTTTATTTCTTTCAACTCTTTCTTAACCACTTCTTTTATTTTTTGAGGGCTCTTTAAAATCGCGGTTAATTCTTTAATTTTAATACGGAGCGCTTTTAATTCATCTTCAATCTTTTTCCTCTCTAATTTGGCTAAGGCTGAAAGTTTTGTTTCTAAAACGGCATTAGCCTGAATTTGAGTTAATTTAAACCTTTTTATTAAGTTTTTTTGAGCTTCCTCCCGGTTATCCGATTGTTTAATTGTTCTAATTACGGCATCGATATTCGCCAGGCATTTATCTAATCCTTCTAAAATATGAGCTCTTTCTTTGGCTTTCTCCAAGTCATACTTTGTTCTCAGATATATTACTTCTTTTCGATGTAAAAGATAATAATTTAAGAGTTCGGTTAAGTTTAAAACCCGAGGCTGGATTCCTTCCACTATGGCCAACATGTTCAAATGGAAAGTTTTTTGGAGGTCAGTAAATTTGTAAAGCCGGTTTAAAATTTTCTGGGCTATGGCCTCCCGCTGTAAATCAATAACAATTCTCATCCCCTCTTTATCTGATTCATCTCTAATGTCTTTTATTCCTTCAATCTTTTTTTCTTGAACTAAGTTAGCCAATTGCTCAACTAAAGAAGACTTTTGAACTTGATAGGGAATTTCCGTAATCATAATTTGGAGTCTGCCTTTTTTGTCCTCGGTGATTTCGGCCTTACCCCGGGTGATAATTGGCCCCTTTCCTTGAGAATAGGCTTGAATTATTTCTTTTTGATTAAAAATTTCTCCGCCAGTTGGGAAGTCAGGGCCTTTAATAAATTTTAGTAAATCTTCTGTGGCGGCTCTGGGGTGGTCAATTAAATAAATGGCGGCATCGCAAGTTTCCGAAAGATTATGAGGAGGAATATTGGTGGCCATGCCAACAGCAATTCCCAGAGAGCCATTTAATAAAAGTTGGGGAAAGGGAGAGGGCAAAACAGTGGGTTCTTTCCTGGTTCCATCATAATTGTCAACAAAATCAACTGTATTTTTTTCAATGTCTTTTAACATTTCTTCACCAATTTTCGACATTCTCATTTCTGTATATCGCATAGCCGCAAACTCGCTTGGATCATCGACTGACCCTACGTTTCCTTGACCCTGTATCAAAAGGTATCTCAATGAAAAATCTTGTGCCATTCTTATCGCGGCATCATAAACAGATTGATCGCCGTGAGGATGATATTTTCCCAATGTCTCTCCTACTACCGTTGCTGATTTTCTAAACTTGGCATCGTGTTTTAATCCCATTTCATGCATCGCATACAAAATCCGACGGTGAACCGGTTTCAATCCATCTCTGACATCGGGTAAAGCCCGGGAGATAATCACCGACATGGCATAATCAATGTAAGAATCCCTCATCTCTTCGGTGATTTCCCGCGGTTTGACGTAACCAATTTCCCTGTTTTTTGGATTGGGGTCTTTAGCCATATTTTTAAAGCTCTTCCTCTGAAGCTTCCGGCACTTCAAACTTTGGCAGACCTTTTAATTCTTCTTCCAGTCTTGGTAATTGGAGCTCTTCTTTAATTTTTTCTGATTTGAAACTTTTTATTCTCATTTCTAAATTTTTAGCCCACCAGATTAATAAGAAAATCCCAACCATGATTATTATTAACCAAAAAATGGTTTTTCTTTTTCCTTCTGGTAAATTTTGAATTTTATTTAAAAAATTCAAGGCTTTAAGACAATTATTTTTATTTCTTCTTCTGAAAGGTCTTTCTTCTTGATTGACAGTTTATTCAAAGATTCAATTGATTTTATCCCCATTGTCTTTAAAAATTTATCCAACCCATCTAGTTTTCCGCCAGCTGGCGGATTCAATTTTGGTACTTGATAATGCATCGGAATGATAATTTTAGGTTCAATTTGAGCCATTATCTTCGGAGCTTCTTTTGAAGAAATAGTATAAACTCCTCCCACCGGAATCATTAGAATATCAACCTCACCAATTTTTTCCAGTTGGTCAGCGGTTAATTCTTTCTGGCCTAAATCTCCTAAATGACATAATTTCAAATCCTCAGCTTCAATAGTATAAATAGTGTTTTCGCCGAGAGGCTCATCTTTTTGACTCCCCTCTTTTTCGTCGTGCCAGGAACTAATTCCTCGAATATAAACTTCTTTTACTTCGTATTCCCCGGGGCCGGAAATCAAAAAGGGCGAGGAAGCACTTGTTAATCCAGAAACTGCCTTTAGATTGTTATGATCGTGGCGATCGTGGGAAACTAATAAAATATCAGCTGACAGTGAAGGAACTCTCAATCCGAGAGTTTCATCAAATGGGTCAATGACGATTGAAACTTGATTGTTTTTTTCTCGACGGGCAAAGATTTGAAAGCAGGATTGCCCATGCCAAAAGATAGTCATATAATTAATTTTATCACAAACTTTTTTTCCGTTCAACCTTGTTTTCCTAAGGATTTTGTGATATAATACCCGATGATGAAAAAAATGTCTGAAAAAAATAATTTAGTAAAACCGCCAAAAGTTGGAGAAATTATTGAAGGAAAAGTTATTGGGAAAGAACGCCAGGCAATGTTTTTAGACCTGGGGAATGTAGGAACAGGGATAATCTACGGAAGAGAATTCCAGGAAGCTAAAGGGGAGTTAAAAAATCTAAAAATTGGAGATAGTATTTTTGCTAAAATAGTCGATTTGGAAAATGAGACAGGTTATATTGAATTATCGGTAAGCCAGGCTTCTAATGAGTTAATTTGGGAAGGATTAAAACAAAAAAAAGAAAAAGGAGAAATTATAGCGGTTAAAATTTCCGGAGCTAATCGAGGAGGATTATTAACCGAAATCTCTACCATCCCGGCTTTTTTGCCAGTTTCTCAATTAGAAAGCTGCCATTATCCCAGAGTAGAAGGAGGAGACTCATCTAAAATCTTAATAGAGCTCCAAAAGTTTGTTGGTAAAACATTAGAAGTAAAAATCTTTGACCTTTCTCCTCGAGAGAAAAAATTGATTTTATCTGAAAAAGTAAAGGAAGCCGAAAAAATAAAAGAGGTTTTAAAAAAATATAAGGTAGGAGAAGTGGTCGAAGGAGAGATTAGTGGTATCACTGATTTTGGAGCATTTATAAAATTTGGTGAGGGGCTGGAAGGACTAATCCATATTTCTGAACTTGATTGGGCCATCGTTACCGACCCTGGCGAAATTGTCAAAGTAGGAGAAAAACTTCGAGCAAAAATTATTGACATTTCCGACGATAAAGTTTCTTTGTCTTCAAAGGCCCTAAAAAAAGATCCCTGGCAAGGCATTGAAAAGAAATATAAAAAGGGAGATATAATCTCGGGGAAAGTAACCAAATTTAATCCCTTTGGAGCCTTTGTCCAAATCACTCCAAAAATTCAGGGACTTTGTCATATTTCTGAATTTGGCACAAAGACCAGAATGATGGAGCGATTAAAAATTGATAAAAAATATGATTTTCAGATTCTATCAATTGACCCGGAGGAACATCGAATGACTCTAAAATTAGTAGAGCAATAATAATTTAATAAAATAATGACCGATCGGATACTCTAATATTAAAAACGAAACGGCAAATAAAGCCGTTTTTCTTCTCTTGACAAATCAAAAATAAAATGCTATAAATAAAGCAGCACAGAGACATTGAAGTCTCTGAATGAAAATTTTATAGGAGGTGACGAATGTCACAAACAGAAAAACTGGTTGACCTAATTGTAAGACTTGCCTTAGAAAAGGCAGCTCCGGAAATTGAAACTCTTGTTGGGCACAGATTTCCGGACGATGACGTTTGGCTTTGCTGCTGGACAGCAAAAAAGTTTATTCTTAAAGCAGTAAATGCTCAAATCGTTTTCGTCAACGCTGGCGAATCTCTACCTGGTTCAGAAGGAAATCCTTCTATTCTCCACTTTGATACTGGTGGAGGAGAATACGACCAGCATAACACAGGACGATGGAAAACTCCCTCTGCTACGCTGTTGGTAGAAAAACTTGGGCTCTTGACAGAAAATCCTGGTCTTAAACCTCTGTTGGAAATGGTGAAGGCAGTGGATAATATAAAACCGTTGCAAGCCGATAGCATCCACTATACTATTGAAGGTTATCCACGGCAAAAAAAATTCCAAAATCACAATGGAAGCATCAATTGGCAATTAGTCCAAGAGAGAGTGTTCGAGTTGTTTGATATAGTTTATGAACAAGAAACAGCTCGAGTTAAAGCCAGGGAGAAACTCCAGGAATGTGCGGAGTGGACCACTTTTCCCAATGGCATCCGCGTATGTTCCATACTCTGGAACCCCGAATGCCGGGAGGCAGCTTTTAAAGCTGGAGCCCATGTGGTGGTTTGGACCCAATCCAAAGGTTCAAATCATTTCTATACTGGAGTTCAAACTAGTAGAAACTACCCCTTATTTCTAGATGGAGTAGTGGCTGCTCTCCGTTCCCAAGAAAGCAAAGCAAGGAAAGAAACAACTCCTAATAATCTCCACCTCCGCAGCGTAGGTCGCCTTGGTTCTCCATGGTTTTTACACGACAGTAAACGACTTATACTAAATGGCAGCCGCTCTTGGAAACCAACGAAGGAGGAGTACACAAGATTAGTTCCTCGTCAAATCGTTGGACTAGTCCACCGGACTCTTTCTGCTATTCCTATAGGAATCGTATCCCAATGGGAAAAACAGAAGTGAACGGTCGGCCCTGCAACAAACAAGTTGTAGGGCCTCTTTTTTCTTGATTTCCAGTAAAATTTCTGTTATGTTGAAAGAGTATCTGATGAAAAGCTTGGCGAAAAATTTTATCTTTATTTTGCTGATTTTCCTGATAATTTCAGGTGTTTTTGCCTTATTCCAGCAACCGTTTGAAAAAGAAAAGGAGTTATCAATTACTCAATTAATCAAAGAAATTAATCAGGAGAAAATTAAAAAAATAACAGTTTCTGGTTCAGAACTTTCAATTTTATACCTGGACGATTCCAAAGCCCGCTCCAGAAAAGAGACCGAAGTGGCTCTTTCTCAGTCTTTAATAAATTACGGAGTAGACCTTGAGAAATTAAAAGGGGTTGAAATTGAAACAAAAAAGGAAGGGGGAACCTGGGCTTGGTTAGGACCGGTTTTAATACTGGCGCTTCCCCTTTTGGTTTTCGGCCTCTTTTTCTGGATGATTTTCCGCCAGGCTAAAACCGGGGCAATGCAGGCTTTTGATTTCTCTAAAGCCAGGGCCAGATTATTTGGAGCTGAGGGTCATTCAAAAGAAAAAATTACTTTTGAAGATGTGGCTGGCCTAAAAGAGGCCAAAGAAGAATTAAAAGAAATTGTAGATTTTCTAAAAAATCCGAAAAAATATTTACAAATTGGGGCCAGAATCCCCAGGGGAGTATTACTTTTAGGACCAGCTGGGGTAGGAAAAACTTTATTAGCAAGAGCAGTAGCGGGGGAAGCCAATGTTCCCTTCTTCTCAATTTCTGGTTCAGAATTCGTAGAGATGTTCGTTGGAGTTGGCGCAGGAAGAGTTCGAGACCTGTTCTCCACTGCTAAAAAAGCAGCTCCGGCAATTTTATTTATTGACGAACTCGATGCTGTCGGTCGGCACAGAGGAGCAGGATTAGGGGGTGGACACGACGAGAGAGAACAAACTTTAAATCAAATTTTAGTAGAAATGGATGGTTTTGAAAGAGAAACTAAGGTTATAGTTATGAGTGCCACCAACAGAGGAGACATATTGGATCCGGCTTTATTAAGGCCTGGCAGATTTGATCGAAAAGTAGTTTTAGATTTGCCAGATATTAATGATAGAGAAGAAATTTTGAGAATTCATTGTCGAGGAAAGCCTCTGGCCTTAAATGTTAATTTAAGAGAAATTGCCGAGAGAACTCCGGGATTCTCGGGAGCCGATTTGGCTAATTTAGTTAATGAAGCAGCAATTTTTGCAGCCAGAAGAAATAAACATCAAGTTTTTCAAGAAGAACTTTTAGAATCAATTGAAAAGGTTTTGTTGGGTCCGGAAAGAAAAAGCCATATTTTATCAAAAAAAGAAAAAGAAATTGCTGCCTATCACGAAGCTGGTCATGCTTTGGTTTCTTCTTCGCTCTCGGAAGCCGAGCCAGTTAGAAAAATCTCAATCATAGCTCGGGGTCCAGCGGCTGGTTATACTTTAAAAATGCCGAAAGAAGAAAGAAAAATTAAAACCAAGTCAGAATTTTTGGCTGAAATGGCTACTTTGTTAGGAGGCTATTGTGCCGAAAAATTAAAATTCGGCGAGATTACTACTGGTGCAGCTAATGATTTGGAAAGGGCATCTGAGTTGGCTAGAAAATTAGTTAAAGAATATGGAATGTCCTCTTTGGGCCCAGTTTCCTTTGGAGAAAAAGAGGAATTGGTATTCCTGGGAAAGGAAATTTCTGAACAAAGAAATTACTCTGAAAAAGTGGCCGCCCAAATTGATAAAGAAGTTTCCAAATTCATTAAAAATGCTGAAGGTCAAGCCAGAAAAATTTTACTAAAAAAGAAAAAATTATTGGAAAAAGTTGCTAAAATTTTAATCGCCAAAGAAACGATTGAAAGAGGGGAATTTGAAAAATTGACAGGGCGAGGAACAGAAATTAAACCCAAAAAACTCTTGATTAAAAAGGGGAAATCGATAAAGGTAAAGATTAGGCGCGTGTAGTTCATCCGTGGAGGGGCACGTAGCTCAGCGGTAGAGCAGGGTCCTTATAAGGCCAAGGTTCGTTGGTTCGAATCCAACCGTGCCCACCAAGGGCGGTTAGCTCAGCTGGAAGAGCGCGTACTTGACGTGTACGAGGTCAGAGGTTCGAGCCCTCTACCGCCCATATGGAACTAAAGATAATCTACGAGGATGAGAATGTTTTAGTAATTGATAAGCCAGCTGGAATTGTAGTTTTCCCGGAAGGAAAAATAACTGAAAAAACTTTAATTGATTATTTGTTAGAAAAATTTCCTTATTTAAAAAATGTTGGAAAATCCCCCCGATATGGAATGGTTCACCGCTTAGATAAAGACACTTCCGGAATTCTTTTAATAGCCAGAAACGACAAAGCTTTGGAATTTTTACAAAAGCAGTTTAGAGAAGGTAAAGTAGAGAAAAAATATATTGCTTTGATAGTTGGTCATCTTAAAAGTAAAGAAGGATTAATTGAAACCTTGATTGGCCGCTCACCAGGGGATAGAAGAAAACAAAAGATTTATCTCCCCGGAGAACCTAACTCTCAAGAAAAAAGAAAGGCGATTACTAAGTATAAAGCATTGCAAAGGTTTGAAAATTATACTTTAATTGAGGTTGAACCCAAAACTGGTCGAAAGCATCAAATCAGAACTCATTTTGCTTATCTTTCGCACCCGATTGTTGGAGATAAAATGTATGGATTTAAAAATCAACCATCGCCCGAAGGTTTAAAGAGACAATTTTTACACGCCAACTATCTTAGGACAGAATTACCCGATGGGAGAATAAAAGAATTTAAGTCGGGACTGCCCAGTGATTTAAAACTATGTCTACCAAACTAAACATCTTTAATCAAACCCAATTAAAAAAAGATTTGCCAGACATTCGCCCGGGGGACGTTATTAAAGTTTATCAAAAAATTAAAGACTACTCCCCCCTCACCACATCCTCCCGCGCCAAAGGCGCGGGCTCCTCGGGGGATAAAGAGAGAGTTCAAGTTTTTGAAGGGCAGGTTTTATGCAGAAAACATGGCCAAGGAATTACTTCAACTATTACGGTGAGGAAAGTGGTTTCGGGAATCGGAGTGGAAAGAATTTTCCCTGTTCACTTACCAACTATCGAAAAAATAGAAATTTTAAAAAGGGGAAGGGTCAGGAGGGCAAAACTTTACTATCTAAGAAAAAGGGTTGGTAAAAAAGCAAAGGTAAAGAAAAAAGAATTTGCCGAAGTGGTAAAATGAGCGCGGGTGCTGTAATCGGTAGCCAGGCTAGCTTGAGGTGCTAGTGTCCCTATGGACGTGGAGGTTCGAGTCCTCTCCCGCGCACAACTGGGCACTTGGCGCAGTGGCTAGCGCGTTCGGTTTACATCCGAAAGGTCAGAGGTTCAAATCCTCTAGTGCCCACTCTAATTGAAAGAAGTTTAAAATTTTGATACTTTGAATTTAGGCCGCGGTAGCTCAGTGGTAGAGCATGCGACTGAAAATCGCAGGGGCGCCGGTTCGATCCCGGCCCGCGGCACCAAAATGGCACATGCGGGAGTAGTTCAGTGGTAGAACGTTTCGTTGCCAACGAAAAAGTCACGGGTTCAAATCCCGTCTCCCGCTCATTTTTAGGCTTGACATCTCCCCGTGGATAAGCTAATATGGTAAAATCGGAGCACATAAAGCGTTATGTGCTCGATTTTAAAATGGATATAAACTTAAAAGGCCCCGCTTGGGGCAAAAATTGCTTAACCGTCATAATAATTGTTGGAATTTTAATTGGGCTATTGCCAATTTTTGAAGCAAAATCCCCAGAAACTGAGAGTTGGGCTGGGATTTTGGTGGTAGAAGAGCAGCCTCCAGAAAGGTTAGCTATGATTGGAGAAAACAGCCTTTTACCAATATCTAACCCTATTAATCCGGAGCCCCAGGTGGCTCGAAAAATAAGAGTGGTGGTCACAGCCTATTCCAGTACGCCCGCGCAGACAGATGATAATCCTTATATCACGGCTGCTGGGACCTGGGTCAAAGAGGGAATTATAGCAAATAATCTTCTTCCCTTCGGAACAAAAATTAGGATTCCAGAGCTTTATGGAGATAAAATTTTTGTAGTCGAGGACCGAATGCACTGGAAAAAAGGATATTATCATGTTGATATTTGGTTTGCTTCTTATGGAGAAGCCAAAAATTTTGGAGCAAAAAGAACTTTTATTGAGGTTTTAGAAAGTTAAATTTTAAAATTATAGATTGGGAAATCAAACAGCCCGCGCGACGCGCGGGCTGTTTTTTAGTGCCCGGGGTGGGACTCGAACCCACATGGTCGTAAGACCGCAACATTTTAAGTGTTGTGCGTAAGCCATTCCGCCACCCGGGCAAAATTTTGAGGCGGCGGTGGGGATCGCACCCACGTATAGCAGTTTTGCAGACTGCCGCGTTTCTATTTCGCCACGCCGCCGTCAAATTATCTTAGCAATTTTTCACCAGTTTTCCAACCATCTTTTTTAATTTTCTCTAAAATCTCTTCAATTACCGATCCCCGCCACAGTGGGGCGAAGGTGGAGAAGAAATTTATTTCTTTAATTTCAGCTTTTCTAAAATTTCTTCGACCCGGCCCGCCTCTTTAGTTTCTTTCTCTTCGATAAATTTAATTCGGGGGATTGGCCTCATTCGCAAACGATGATTCAATTTTTTTTGTAATTCATAAATCTGTCGATTCAAGATTTGAAAAACTTTTGAAGTTTTCTCTTCGGGCAGACAGCTTATATAAATTTTAGCCTGACTTAGGTCAACCGCACTCTCTACTCTAGTCACGGTTATTAAAACCCCCGAATTAAATTCTACTTCTCGCAAAAGAATTTGGGATATCTCCTTTTTTATTAATTGATTGACCCGTTGAATACGCTTAGACATTTTTACAGCTCACTCTTCCTTCTTTCTTCTTGATAAATCGCTAATGTATCCCCCTCTTCAATTCTGGTATCACCTTCGTAAAGGAGTCCGCACTCCTCCCCTTTCGGAACTCTATCGACATCTTTTTTGTTTTTCTGGAGATTGACCAACTTCCCTTTACCAATAAGGTTTTCTTCCCGAAAAATTTCAATCGAAGCTCCTTTTTTAACTTCTCCTTCAATCACTTTTCCTCCAACAATCTGGCGATTTTTTTCTATAAGAAAAATTGCTGAAGTTTTAACTTTCCCCAAATCGGTTCGAACCTTCTCTGGTCGAAGCTCTTTTTCCATAAATTTGCGAACTCCCTCCACTAAATCATAAATTACGTCAAAGGTCATTATTTTAATTTTCTCTCTTTCGGCTAGTATTTTGGCTGTTGGATTGATTTTTACCCGGAAGCCAAAAATTAATGACCGAGCCACCGAAGGTAGCGAAGGTGGAGATGAAGACCTCGCCCTCATCGACTCCCGACCCCCTTTAATTAACTTAATGTCCCCCTCATTTATCTCCCCTGCTTCCGATTTTAAAATTCTTAAAACCACTCTCTCTTGGGGAAGATTATTTAAAACTTCCTCAATGGCTTCAATTGAGCCAAAAACGTCGGTTTTTAAAATTAGATTTAAAACCTTTTGGTCTATGCCCTCTGCCAGAGGAACCTCGGTGGGGGATAAAACTTCAGGAGCTTTTTTTGCTGGGATTTTAAGATAGTTTTTAGCCGTTTCCAAATCCGGAAAAACTTTAAAATTTTCCCCAACTTTAGGAACATCTTCAAACCCGATGACAACAGCCGGATCTGAAGGCAAGGCTTTTTCAATAGAGCAACCTTGAAAGTTTTCTAATTTTTTTATTTTCCCAAAGGTAGAAAAAGTACCCAAAATATCACCTTGTTTTAAAACTCCCTCGGTAATGAGCAAAGTAGCCGTTGGCCCTCTTAAACGGTCTAAATAAGATTCGATTACTACTCCTTCCGCTTTCTTAATAAGCTCTACTTTCAAATTTTCCATTTCGGCCACTAATAATATCAATTCTAAGAGCTCAGGAATTCCCTGGCCAGTGAGAGCCGAAATTTCAATTGAAGGAGTTTTCCCGTCCAGCGATTCAACCACAACATCTTCCTGAGCCAGTTCCCTTTTAGCTTTTTCTGGATTAGCTTCGGGTTTATCAATTTTGTTTAAGGCAACAATTATTGGAATTCCTGATTTTTTAATATGAGAAATCGCCTCTTTAGTTTGAGCTTTTACTCCTTCCGAGGAATCCACTACTAAAATAGCCAAGTCAGCTATTTTGCTACCTCGGGAGCGCATTGCCGAAAAGGCTTCGTGACCAGGAGTATCAATAAAAGTTATTTTTTTATCACCTTCAACAATTTGATAAGCTCCGATATGCTGGGTAATGCCGCCAGTTTCTTTTTCTGCAACGTGGGTTTTTCTAATCTGGTCCAGGAGAGCCGTTTTCCCATGGTCAATGTGCCCAAGCACCACCACCACCGGTGGTCGGGTGACCTGCCTCGCCGTCAGGCGGGTTAAGTTTTTTTTGGTTGTTTTCGGCATTTTTTTTGGCTATTTCCAGGGCTTGGTTCTCTTCCTCTGATAATAAATATTTGGATAAACCCCTCTCGATTGGCTTTCCATAAACTCGGTTACCTTCCCTGGTATATAAACTGGTAATAACAATTCCCGAATCATTGTCGTCTAACAAAGCAACTGAAAAACTTTGGTCTCCACCAATTTCTTTAAATGGGTTAAATCTAACTAGGCCGATTTTCTGAATAGAAAACTGACTTTCTTTTTTCAAATTTTCTAATTCTTCCGAAATCTTTTCAAAGTTTTTTTCCAAATCCTTAAAATAAGCTAAAATCTCCTTAAAATTTTCCGGTTCCTTTTTCCTTTTTTTGAAAAATTTTAACATCGAAGTAAATTATAAATTTACGAGAGGTGAAATGAATTTTAATTCATTGAACATGGCGGAGGAGGCAGGACTCGAACCTGCAAGCCCTTTCGGGCCCCAGTTTTCGGGACTGGTACAATAACCATTCTGTCACTCCTCCAACCCTCCAGTTTAGAATAATTTTATTAAATTTTCAACTGCCTTTTCGGGGAAAGTGCCTAGCTCCAGAATGGCAATTTTCATGTGGACCCGCGGGGACTCGAACCCCGGACTCATCCATGCCATGGACGTGTGTTACCACTATACCACGGGCCCCTTGTGCCCCTGATAGGAGTCGAACCTATATCTTGTCCTTAGGAGGAACCTACTCTAATCCATTGAGCTACAGGGGCAATAACAATAATTTTTAATTTCTAGTGTAAGGATAGCAAATTTTTCACTTGTTGACAAGATTTTTTATGCTAAAATTAGGTTGTATGGAGAAATCGCCGATTATTGAAGTGGCAAAAAAAGTTTGTCCAGCCGTAATTACTATCGTTATTTCCAGAGACCTACCCAAGGTAGGGGGTTTTTATTTTTTTCCTTTTGGCGGTCAAGAGTTTTTTATCCCAAAAATTAAAAAAGGGAAAGAGAAGACAAAAATTGGGGGAGGTTCGGGTTTTGTTATTGCTCCCGATGGTTATATTATTACTAGCAGCCACGTAGTAGCTGATCCCGAGGCAAATTATACCGTTATTTTAGAACCGACTAAAAAATATCCAGCCAAAGTGATTTCCAGGGATCCAATTAGTGATATTGCCATTTTAAAAATAAACGCAAAAGATTTACCTTATCTGGAATTAGGCAACTCAGATAAAATTGAATTGGGAGAAGAGGTGGTCGCCGTCGGAAATGCTTTGGGAGAATTTCATGACACTGTAAGTTCCGGGATTATTTCAGGAATGAGCAGGGCAATTGCTGCCTTTTCTGGTTTAGCTGACAGAGTTGCCCAATTGCGGGGGTTAATTCAAACCGATGCTGCCATTAACCCGGGGAATTCCGGAGGACCTTTGGTAAATATGGAAGGAAAAGTGATTGGCATTAATACGGCTATGGTTATGGGAGCTCAAAATATTGGCTTTGCTATTCCTATTAACTATGCTAAAAAGGACTTAGAAGAAGTTAAAAAATATGGAAAAATTAGAAGACCATTTTTAGGGGTACGGTATGTCCTTTTAAATAAAATGATTGCTGAGAAAAATAAATTACCAGTAGATTGTGGAGCTTTAATTGTCAGGGAAACTTTAGGAGAATCAGCAGTAATTAAAGGAAGTACCGCTGACAAAGCCGGATTAAAAGAATATGACATAATTTTGGAATGCAATAGCGAAAAAATTACAGTGAAAGATCCCCTGGATAATATTTTACAAAAATTAAAAATTGGGGAAGAAATTAAATTAAAAGTTTTAAGAGAAGGAAAAAAAATAATCTTAAAAGCGAAATTGGAAGAAAAGAAGTAAAGTAGAATGAGTATTTTGAAAAACAGCTTCAAAAAGCTGTTTTTTGTTTGGGTGGTCTAGCAAACGATGTTCGAACCTGTTTATATACATACGCCAAGAACAAAAAATTCAAAAACTCCTAGAACAACTGCTAAAATTGCAAACCATCTCCCCTTAAGACCAGTTTTTCTTATATAAAATAAAGCTATTATTCCCATTAATGCGGCGGCACCACCGCCATACATCACCACCTCACAAGGAAAAAAAGAGTGCTTGATAATAAAGGTTTCAATAAAGGGCATTGAAAAACAACAAACTGCGAGAAAAAAACCAAAAATCGCAAGTCCACTTGTTTCTTTTAAAAATTTCTTCATATCTCCTCATTCTACCAAAAACCGCCTGAATGGCGATTCTTTTAAAACCAAAAATAATTTTAAAATTCTGTGTCGAAAACAATTTTATCTCCAATATCTAAACCAATTTTATCTGTTACTCCTCCGTTTAATTCTAAAACATACTGTGCTTTTTTATCGGGATTAATAGTGGGACATGGATCAGCCTTGCATGATTGAGTATTTTTACTGATAAAAACCACTTCTTTATTTTTATTAATCCAGATTATATCCAAATGTATTAAAGTATTTTTCATCCAAAAAGAATATTCTCCTTCATTTTCAAAAATAAAAAGCATGCCTTTATCTAAATCTAACCTTTCTCTAAGCATCAAACCTCGGGTTCGTTCTTGAGTGGTCATCGCTAATTCAACGGTAAAACAATTATCTTTAAAACAAACTTGGCTTTTATTTTTTTGATGAAAAGAAAATAAAATTATTATGAATATTAAGAATAAAATTACAGATAAAAAAACGGTTAATAGGAGTTTCTTTTTCATTAAAATTATCCTACCAAAAAACCGCCCCTAAGGCGATTTCTTGGTTTTTGACAGGTGGCTAAGCGGACTCGAACCGCCTCTGAGAGCTCCACAAACTCTAGTGCTGCCATTACACTATAGCCACCACGTGCCCCTGACAGGAGTCGAACCTATATCACAGGCTTAGAGGGCCCGTGTTCTTTCCATTGAACTACAGGGGCGTTTAACCTTTTTGTTATACCTAAAATAAGTTATTTAGTCAATCTTTTTATTTTTTGGGAATAATTAATTTTTGGCCGATTGGTATGACTTCTGCGCTACTTTCAGTAAAGGGTTGACCGCTTTCGTTTTTTATTTCTCTCCATCTTTCTCCAGAACCTAAATACTTCTCGGCCAGTTCCCATAAGGTTTCTCCTTTCGAAATAATATAGAGTTCTGTTTCAGAAATTTCTTGAGTTTCTTCTGCCCCTGACTCAGGATGTGGCAATTCCTCTTTCTCTCCTATTTCTTCTTTTATTATTAGGAAGGGGTCAGGATGTTCTTTTGAATCGGTCTCTTTCAATCTTTTTTCTTTCTCTTGCCAAGTTTTTAAAACGGCTTCGTAAGTTTTTTCTTTAAATTTCAATGGTTGAAAAGCTTCGGGTTTTTCTTTTTCAGCCAAAAAACTATATTGATAAAAAACAAAGCCGCCCAGAATTAAAGCTATCAGTAAAAACCCAAAAAAAGTTAAGGAACTATGCTCTCCCGAAATCCTGGGCAGTTTTTTAAGAAAGTCTGTGACTTTTTTCAATTTTAATTTTGGAATTTTCATTGGCTGGTATAAACCTTTATCGAAAGAGTAATTCCAGTATCACCTTCAATCAGCCCTCTTGCGTTTAAATTTTGAATTTCAATTAAATAAGGACTGGCTTCTATTTTTTCCAGGAACTTTAAAAATTTAGAAAAAGGAGCAGTAGAGTTGATTTGCAAAAGAAGAGAAGACCAGGGGTCTTTTTCTGTTTTGCTAGATAGAGCTGAAGAAATCTCAATCAAAATCTCACTATCTTTAGCAATCTTTTCTAAAAAATTAACAAATTCTACGGGTACCTGAGGATCAATGAATAATTGGTCAATTTTCTTTAAATTTGGTTCTATTTTTAGCCAAAGAGTTTGAAATTCTTTTAGATTTTCAATTTTTCTCTCTAAAGAAAACAGTTTTTGTTTTTCAGAAACTAATTCTTCGGAACTATTTTTTATTTCTTTAAAAAGAGGGTAAATTACCAAAACAATTAAGCAAACGCTTAAAACAATGAAAATTATTAAAGATAAATTGATTTTATTTTTTAGGGTCATTTTCTAATTTTAAAATTTCCAGAAAAATCAATATCAGTTGATTTAACCCAGATGGATGGTGGAAGATAGATTTCTACGAAAAGTTCTTCTTGCTCCAGATTTTGTTTAAACTCTAATAAAATTTCTCGTGTAGGAGAAAAACCAGAAAACGAAATCTGCCCTGTTAAATGTTCACTGACTAACGGGGCGAAGTTAAGAGTAGTGATATAAACATCGGAAGGAAGAGTTTCAGAAATTTTTCCTAAAATTTCAGTTAGATTAGGCTGGCCTTGATAAAAAGAGTCCAGGTTAATAAGAGCTCTCTCAGAGCTAAGGATTTTTTCTTCCAAGTTTTGAATTTGAGACTCTTTAAAATTTTTTTCTTCTTGACTTAGAAAAATTTTTTGGGATTCAGCTTGACCAGAAATAAAAATCTTTATTGAAAATAAAATCAAAATCAAACAAATTAAGAAAATCAAAACTAAGATTCCTAAAATTAAAATTAGTTTCAATTTTTTTTCTTCCTGGAGAATCTTTTTTTCTGGTAAAGGTAAGAGATTTATCATAACCCTACGAATTGCCTTAGTCCGTCCCTTTCGGGACGAACGGGTCTAGGACGAATATTTACGAATCTACAAATAATTATTTTCTTTGATTCCCCGGAGTGCTAAGCCTAAGGCAGCAGTATAACCAAATGCCCTTTCCAATGGCAATTCTGAAACCCCTTTTGACGGGTCAGCTAAAATATTTATCCAGGGATTTCCGACTTCAACTGGAATTTTTAAAGCGCTACTAAGAAATTCGGGGAGCCTTTTTAAATTTGCTCCTCCTCCGCTCAGAAGAATTTTTTTTACTCCTTTTCCATTCGAAGGCAAGTGCTCATGAGAAGCATGGGACTGATAGTAAATAAGATGTTTTTTAATTTGTTCAATTAAATCAGTTAGAGCAGGAATTAAGGCTTCAAAAATTTCTTTACCCCTTTTTCCCCCGGGTTGAAGGCCGTATTCTATTTTTAATTTCTCAGCCTCAGCTAGATTTATTTTCAAGGCTTTGGAAATAATCTCAGTAAAACCTTGAGAAGAAACCGGGATGGAAGAGGTAAACCTTAAAGAATAACCAGAAAAAATAATGAAACTGGTTCTGGTTGCTCCTAAATCAATTAAAAGAAAAGGAGAAGTAGCACCCTCATCTTTAATTAAAGCTCGGCTGATAGCCTGGGATTCAATTTCAAAAGTTAAAGGCTGCAGTCCGGCTTTCTTTAAAGCAGATAAATATGGATTAACTATTTTTTTAGGTAAAGCAGCAATTAAAACGTCGAATTGGTCTGAATGGTTATAGTCCGGGGAGACAATTTGAGAATCTAAATAAACTTGGTCAATTGGCAAAGGAATATAATTTTCAGCTTCATAAATTACCGCTGATTTTAAATCCTCCTCTGACATTCTGGGCATCTGGATTACTTCTAAAAAAGCTTTTTCTTCCGGCAAAGAAGCTACTACATATTTTGTTTTAAGTTTTTCTCCATTTACCCTGGCAAGAGCAGTTTTAATGATTTTTGCTAAAGCTTCTTCTTTTTTAATCTCTCCTTTTTTAATTATCCCTGGTTTAATTTTTTCTTCTCTAAACGAAGCCAAATCAAAAAATTTTCCTCTTTTTTTGAGCTTAATAATTTTTAAAGAAATGTCAGAAATGTCCAAACCGAATGATTCAGGTTTTAGAGTAAGAAATTTTAACATCGAAATAAATCTAAAGATTTATGAGATATGAAATGAATTAAAAATTCATTGAACATATTAATAAATTTCCTCCCATTCCTTAAATTCAAAAATTTCTGAGGTATAGGGGAGAAAGGGTGGAGGATTATAACTTTGTTTGGGATCGTAAATATTTTCTCTGTTTTCAAACCCAGAAGCTATTCCTCCCCAAGAATAAACCCATTGAGTTCCCACCCGGCCATTGCTCACCACTGAGCCAAACATTTCTAAATATTCTTTTAGGCAATCGGCCGGATAATCGTCACAGTCATAATGGTTTCTTCCGAAACGACCAGTTTGAGCAATATAGATACCTTGGAGTTCCGTTAATTCGGGAACCTCCAAAGCAATTAAATTATTATGCTGGGCCAGTAAAACTAAACCATCTGAGCCATCTTTAGCGTCGTAAGTAATATCTCCAGTCAACCAAACGTTGGTTTCTTTGTTGGGAGTTTCTAAATCAGCCGAAACTACGGTAAGTTTTCCCTGGACTTCACCTTCTATCCAAAGATTATCTTCAACAAACACCAAGCTGCAATCACTAAGAATAGGATAATTTCCCAAAAGAGTTTTTTCGTTAATTACTGAATACTCCCAATGCCAGTCATCTTCCAAATTATAAGCATAAATTGGGTCTAAATCAGTAATTTTGTAAACTTCGATGCTTCCCTTATTTAATATAACATAATATCCCTGTTCCCCTGAAGGAGGAAGATAGATCCCCTGACTTTGATTTTTGGTTAAATCTTTAATTTCTGCCAAATCCATGGTAATCCCCTCAAAATCAAAGGGGGGAACTGGATATCGAAAAAGTTCTTCATTCCCATTAGCGGTGGTAAATACCCCTGGTTTTTCTTGAGAAGGGGAACAACCAAAAGAAGGAGTACAAATCCAGGTTTCTTTGGCTGAAGTGACCAAGGCATTATTTCCTCCATCCATTCTTATTCCACCATTGGAATGATAAGGACCTTTTATTTCTCGGTCGGAGCCAGCCCAAACATTTTCATTTAAAAGATAAGCATAATCTGCCACTGAAGGACGAACATATTTAACTTTAACTTTTCTTTCCATATCAGGATATTGCTCGGTCCAACCAGTAGAAATTAAACTCACTGCCGTAACCTCGCCACATTGAACATTTCCATTAATTTCTAAGTTGAATGTACCTACCACTTTACCCTCTGGGTCAGAATAGGAATGCTCGTAAGGTCCGCAAACCGAACAAGGAGGGCTGGAGCAACACCAATAATTACCATCTTGAAGGTCATTGGGAAAATGGCGAAGATGCCAACGATAATAATCAATTCCAGCCTCGGCAATATGTAAGGCTTCATTCCAAGCTATTCTTTGAGAAGATTGTCTTAACTGGAGTAAAATAAAACCTAAAAGAGCAGAAAACAGAAGTAAAAATGTTGTTCCAAAAACTAAAACGTATGTGGTAATTATTCCTTGGTTATTCTGGATTTTCATTTAAAGATTAGTTTTAAGGTTTCTAATTTGGACATCTGACTCCAATTTAAAATCCTGTGGGAGCCGCTTTGGATCGATATTGACGATTAAGCTTAAATGTATCCGGCTAGTTTTTTCTAACCTATCTTCAGGTTGGACAGGATTATTATCACCATCGTAATAAGTAAACACTGGTTCTGCCCTATCTTCATTTTGAATATTTTCTGAGATAATAAAAATTTCTTCGTTCGCTGAGAGATATTCAATCGGCCAACTGGTGGGGTTAATTAACCCTTTTTTGAAAATCGCTTTAGTCTCAACCTCAGAGGTTTCAACCCAGTTAAATTCAAATTTGGCTTTGATTGAATGATTAATTTCTTGCCAATTGCAAAAAGCACCAACTCCACCGGAAGCAGAAGCAGTAAATTGGATATTATTATCGCTGGCCAAGTCAGTGACATCAAAAATAGTTAAATCCTGCCAGAAACCAACACACTGACCACAATCTGAGCCAGTACAAAGAGTGCCGAGTTTCACTCCATCAGCGTAAATACTTACTGTTTCATTGCTAGAATTTAAATCTCCCTCAACGCTGACCTTTAGCTGGGCTAGCTCTAAAGTTTCTCCAAGAAAATCAAAAAAAGAAACACTGCAACTCCCACCGTTACTAAAACTTACACACTGCTCAGTTCGGGAATCACTTCCCCCGCCGGCTGGCTTGATAAAATATCTTACTCTTTCCACTGCTTCATCTTTATCAATATCTGAATAAAAGATGAACTCATAGTCCTCAGCCTTTTCGATAATATAAGCTCCATCATCTCCCACCCTGGCCTCCCTGATTTCTTTTATCATACTCTCTATCCCTTTTCTGGCTTCGCCAATAGCTGTCGCTTCCTGCCAGGTAAAACTGTGGATTCGGTAACCCATTATAACTAAACCAGATATTGCTCCCATTGCCAAAGCAAAAATAAAAACAGTGACTACGGTTTCAATCAAGGTGAAACTGTTTTTCATTTTTTAGCTGGGAGAAAGAATTAAATTAATAGTGCAAGTGGTATCTCCAGAAACCCAAACCTGGTCTTCATAACTTTCATATCCTTCGGCGGTGACTTCTAAGTTGTAAGTAACCTCTTCCAAAGGAACGAAGAAAGTTTCTCCATTCTGGTCGGTCGGTTGGGTTTTATCGTAGTCCAGGCTGGTATTGTAAAGACGGACTTGGGCACTAAATACAGGCCCCAAACTCTCGGAGTCTTTCGCCTTTACCAAAAGGGTGTTTTCAGTTGCTAAATATAAAGCGAGGGGTTGGTTGGTATCGGGAAAAAGATTTACCGAAAGACTGCCATCTGGCAAAATCTGACCAGGAATGGCTTCTTCTGTCTCCACTCCTTCCCCACTAATAGTAAAATTAGAAAAATTATAAGTGTCCCACTCCAAACCAGAAATGCTACCGGATTTGTCTATGGTCTGATTGGTAGAAAGATATTTATAAATTGGAGCTTCAGCGGCATCAGTACCGACTATTTTCCCTCCCCGAAGAACAAAACTGGAGGTAATTGGTTGGGCTACCCGGGTGAAGTAAGAAATATGCCACTCTAAAAGCCTGGGGGTTAGAGAAGAATCAGCAGTGGAGAGAATGGCTTTGACTCTTAAGGGATTATAAACAGTTTGGTCTAAACTAGACAAATCTACCGGGGAAGGACCAAGGCCAGTTGAATTTCCATTTAAGTCACTATCGGGGATTAAAACCCAAATTTCATCCTGGCTGTCAAAATATAAAATTTGATAAACGATTTGGGTATTTGGAGGATTCGACTCTATCCAGCTAAATTGATTCCAGCCTTGCAAATCAGGAGAAGTGATATCGGTAGAAACGAGATAACCTGAATTTAGATAATCTCCGTTGGTTTTGGCTAAGGTTACCTCTCCTTCGCTTAGGGAAATATTGGAGTAATCTGAAATCTTGCTCAGATTGTTAAATTCATCATCAAAGCTCTTTTTTCCCCGGGAAGATTTGGTTTCTATCGAAAAAGTGCCAAGAATATCTATAGAAAAACTCTTTTCAGTAATTTTACCTTCTAAAACGGTGGTGTTGGGTCTTTCGGGATCAGCGATAATTTTTGAATCGTAAGTGTCGCCGGATTTAAAAGTTTGCTCACTGCTGTATCCAGATTTGCTAACGGTAATCTTATAATTTTCTGCTTCGGAAGAAGTGTTTAAAAAAATACCTCTTTCCCCGATGCATTCTCCATTTAAATCAGTAGTGCAGTATTCAAAAACGCCAGTATTAATATCTTCCACCTCTACCTGGCTATTAGCTACTCCTATTCCTTGGGCATTGAAAACTGATACGTCGAGTACTCCCCCCTGTCTTTCGCACTCCTGAACGTCATTTTTAGGAGCAATATCTGTAGCTAAACTGACACTCCCTAAAAATCTACCAACCCAAGAGACGGTAACAGTTATAGTTTTGTAGTCGCAAAGGCAAGTGTCATCGATATCTGCTGGATTATTTTTACAATCAACATCAGTGGTAATGGTATATTTTTGAGTATCTGGTGGATAATATTCGATTGCTGGCAGAGCTCCGTTTTCGTCTATCCCTTCTATCCCCACCTTTTGATAGGGGAGATTTCTGGCTTCTTCTAATCTTTGATTGGCTAAGGCGGTAGTGGTAATTTTTTCCCTAGACTCACTGACTACTTTTAATCCTAATTGATAAGCGCCAAAAATTCCTAAAAAAACAATCAGCATTAGAGCTGTGCCTACTAAAATATCAATAAATGTAAAACCCTTCATTTGTAACATGTTTTATAGTCCTCCCAGCATACTATACATTGGCTGAACCATGGAGATGGCAAAAAAACCAACTGCTGCTCCAATGATTAACATTATTACTGGTTCAATGACTGCCGTTAAATTTTTAGTAATTCTCCTTACTTCTTCTTCAAAAAAAGCAGCTAATTTGGCTAAAATGTTGGAAGTTTCACCAGTTTCCTCTCCTACCGCAATCATTTGAATAACAATCAAAGGATAAATATTTTGATAAGGTTTAAGAGCCTCAGACAATTTTTCTCCCTTTCTAACCTTTTTAGCTGCTTCCTTCATCGCTTCCTTAAAATAAATATTACTTAAAGTTCCAGAAATAATTTCCAAAGACCTAACAATGGGCACCCCCGAAGAAATGAGAGAACTTAAAGTTCTAACCGTAGAGGCCGAATTAGTTTTTCTGATAATTGGAGAAATAATGGGGATTTTTAATAAAAGAGCATCTATGGCTGCTTTCCCATTTTTTGTCTTTTGCACTCTCAAGAAAATAAAGATAAGAAAAATAAAGATTAAAATAACTAAGTACAATTTCTCAACTAAAAAAGCACCTAAACCAATTACTAATTTGGTAGTAGCGGGAAGTTCAACATTTAGCTCTTCAAAAGTTGCGGCTAATTGGGGAACAACCATCACCAGCATTAAAATTCCAATCCCAATCATTGCCACTATAATTACTGCTGGGTAAATCAATGCCCCTTTTATTTCTGATAATAGTTCGTGCTCTCTCTCCATCTGTTCAGAGAGGATTTTTAAAACTTCCTCTAAGGTTCCGGCTTCCTCCCCTACTTTTACCATGTTAAAAAAAAGTTCAGAGAAAATATTAGGATATTTACTTAATGATTCAGAAAAACTTTTTCCTTTAGTAATTTCTTCTCTGATATCTAATAAAGCGCTTTTAAACTTCTTACTTTTCGATTGGTCAGCTAAAATATGGAGGGCTCGGGGCAAGGAAAGACCTGAGGATAGCATTACCCGTAAATTTCTAATGAAAAATATTTTCTCAGTTAAAGAAACCCCTCCAAAAAAGGGAAGGGAGATTTCTAATTTTCTTTTCTTAGTTTCTTTTTCAGTTTTAGCTTTAATTAAAAGAAAACCCTGTTCTCGCAGTTTTTTTGCTAATTGGGGCTCATTTTTGGCCACTAAACTACCGGTTTTACTTTCCCCCTTAAGAGATTTGGCAGTATAAAAATAGCGTGGCATTTTAGTCGATGAAGTTTGCCCCTTCGGGTTTGCCTTCATCTCCAGCCTTCGCCACCTTCGGTGGCTCGGCTATTCAATGATTACTCTTAATACCTCCTCAATACTGGTTATCCCTTGGGCTGCCTTAACGAAACCATCTTCAATCATAGCTCTCATTCCCTCTTTTTGGGCTTGAGCGGTGATTTGGTAAGAAGTTGCTCTTTTAACAATTAATTCCTTGATGGTTTCAGTAACTGGTAAGGATTCGTAAATTCCAATTCTGCCCTTATATCCCTCAGGACATTCTTTAGATGGTTTGGGCCGATAGAATCCGATGTCTCGGAAACTTTCTTTTGGTTTTATTATTTTTTCCTCCTTTAGAATCTTCAGAATTCTGTCTGGGTCGCAATATTTTTTTAAATTTTTTATTTCAGAATCAGTTAAAGTATATTTTTCTTTTTCGTTGCAAAACCGTCTCACTAATCGCTGGGCTAAAATTAAATTTAAAGTGGAGGAAATTAAAAATGGCTCGGCTTTCATGTCAATCAATCTAGGAATGGCCCCAGCCGCATCAGTAGTGTGTAAAGTAGACAAAACTAAGTGACCGGTTAAGGCAGCATTAATAGCTAAACCAGCTGTTTCATTATCTCTAATTTCCCCCACCATAATAATATCTGGGTCTTGTCTAACCAAAGCTCTAAGCCCTGAGGCAAAAGTTAATCCAATTTTTGGTCTAACCTGAGTTTGATTAATTCTGGGCATTCGGTATTCAACTGGGTCTTCTACTGTAGAAATATTTACTCCAGGAATATTCAAAATTTCCATCATGGCATAAAGAGTGGTAGTTTTCCCGCAGCCAGTAGGTCCAGTTATTAAAATCATCCCTACTGGCTTTCTTAAATTGTCCTGAACTCTTTCCAAAGCATCTCCCATAAAACCTAAGCCTTCTAAGGTATGGGCTTTAGAGGTCTCAGATAAAAGCCGCATCACAATTTTTTCTCCATCAAAAACTGGTAAAATTGAAACTCGAATCGAATATCGATATTCCTCAGTTTCAATTTTAAATCTTCCATCTTGGGGAAGTCGATGTTCGTCTAATTTTAAATTTGATAAAACCTTTATCCTGGCTACAATTCCAGAAGCCGCTGTTTTGGGCAAAGTCATCGTATCATGCAAAATTCCATCAATTCGATATCTAACTATTACTTCTTTTTCCAGGGGTTCAATATGGATGTCGGAAGCTCTCTCTAAAATGGCGTGCTTCATTAAAGTATCAACAATCCTGATTATTGGAATCTCCCCAGCTATTTTTTTAAGTTCCTCTTTTTCTTCTACTACTCCCTTTTCACTGATAATTTTAATCCCCTTAGCTTCTTTTTTGATAATTTCTCCAAACTCAGCCTCAAGAGTTTTTTGATATTGTCTTAAGACATTTTTGATTGATTCCGGAGTAGTTAGCCTTGGTAAAATTTTTAATCCAGGTTCCTTCTTTTTAATAAACTCAATTGTTCTTAAGTCTTCAGGATCTAACATGGCTACCTCTAAATCGTTTCCCTTTTTTCTGAAAGCAACGATATTATGAGAACGAGCAATGGGTTCAGGAATAATTTTCAGAGCTTCCGGCGGAACAATTTCTTTTTCTAAATCTACAAAAGGAATTCCCAAAATATAGGCTTCGAGTTTAATTAGTTCTTCTTGGGAAATTAGGCCTTCAGAAATCAAAACATCACCAACTTTTTGTTTGGTTTCCTCTGCTTTTTTTTGAGCCTCGTCAAATTGTTTCTCGGTTACTAAACCAGCGTCTAAAAGAAAGGCTCTTAGTTGTCCCGGGTCTACTTTCATATAAATTTATTCACCGAGGGCTTTTTTTATTTTTTCTATTATTTCTTCTAAAGAATAACTGGCCTTAACCAAATAAGTAGTTGCTCCTAGCTCAATCGCTTTTTCTACGTCTCCTATTCCCTCGAGATTGGTCAAAACAATCACTGGGATATCTTTAGTTTCTATATCTTCTTTTAATTTCTTTAAAACTTCAAAGCCATGGACTTTAGGCAAAATCAAATCGAGCAAAATTAAATCTGGCTTTTTGGTTTTAGCTAACCTTAAACCTATTTCCCCATCTAAAGCCGAAACCATCTCGTAACCTTCCTGTTTTAAAATTTCTCCAAAAGTTTTTTGAAGAGTAAATTCATCTTCAACAAACAAAATACGTTTCATAGATATATCTAATAGAATTATTTTATTGGTAAAGTAAACCAGAAAGTCGACCCAATACCTTCTTGGCTTTTGAATCCAATCTTTCCCCCTGATTTTTCGACGACTGATTTAGCGATATATAAACCCAGGCCCGAACCTTGAGTTTGATATCTCATCACATTTTCTGAACGAAAAAATTTTTGAAAAATATATTTTTGATCCTCTTTAGGAATTCCAACCCCGGTATCTTTAATTTCAAAACGGCAATATTTGTCAATTTTCTCCAATTTTATCTCAACCTGGCCTTTTTCTTTAATGTAACGAATGGCATTATCCAAAAGATTCTCAATCACTAATCGAATTCGCGAAGGGTCAACAAAAACTTTTGATAAATTTTCTTTGACCCCAAATTCTACTTTAACGTTGGAAGCCTTAGCTAAGACCTCAAGTTCTTCAATTATTTTCCTGACCAAATCTTCTAAAGAAATTTCTTTTTTCTTTAAGGGGAGTTTTGCCGTTTCAATTCTGGAAACGATTAATAAATCGGAGACTAACTCTCTCATCCTGGCACTATTTTCTTTTAAAATTTTGAAATATTCTAGCTGTTTTTCACTAACCCCATTGACCCTTCCGGAAATTAATAATTCAATCGCCCATCTCAGATTAGAAAGAGGAGAACGAAGTTGATGAGAAACAATACTAATAAACTCTGACTTCATCCGATTAGCTTCAGCTAATCTTTCAAAACTCCGGGTAATAATTACGGCAATCGTAAATAAAATTGCCGTTACTAAAAGAACAATCAAGGCTACTGCCTGAGGGTCTTCAACATAACGGTTACCAACGGCATAGGCAACCAAGGTTGAGACAATAATAATTATCCCCATTATCAAAAAAAGGAAATGAGGACATTGCCAAAGTGGAAGGCCATATTTTTTACACTGAGCTGGAATATTGAACTGGTCAAAAATTTTCTTGAGATTCACTGATTTTATTATATATCAGATTTAGGAAGAAACAAACAAATTGACTGAGAGAAACATTATTGGTATATTATGGAATGCGGGGCGTAGTGTAACGGCAGCACGAGTCCTTTGGGAGGATTTAGTCTGGGTTCAAATCCCAGCGCCCCGACTGCGGGATTAGTTGAGCGATCCAACGACTCCTTTCCAAGGAGTAAAGACGGGTTTGACTCCCGTATCCCGCTCCAAAACCAAAAACGGCGGGATTCCGCCGTTTTTGAATTAAATTTTATTATTGTTTACTTTGCGTACTCAATTACTCGGTTTTCCCTAATTAAATTAACTTTTATTTCGCCAGGATACTTTAATTCTTCCTGAATTTTGTTGGCAATTTCTTTAGCCAGTTTTTTAGCCGAGAGGTCATCAACTTCTTCTGGTTTAACAAAAACTCTTATTTCTCGGCCAGCCTGCAAAGCCCAGGCCCGCTCAACTCCCGGAAAACTCAAAGCAATATTTTCCAAATCCCCTAATCTCCTAAGATAATTTTCTAAAGTATCTTTTCTGGCCCCGGGTCGGGCGCCGGAAATTTGGTCTGCCGCCTGGACAATCACTGCTTCAATGGTTTGATAAGGATATTCTTCATGATGTGATTTCATGGCATCAATTACTTCTTTTTCCACCCCAAATTTTTCCAAAATTTTAATTCCGATATCAACATGGGAACCCTCAACCTGCTGATCAACTGCTTTACCAATGTCGTGAAGTAGGCCGGCTTTTTTGCAAATTAAAGAATCGGCTCCAATTTCAGCGGCTAAGGCCGCGGCAAGATGGCTAACCTCGATTGAATGCAGTAAAACATTCTGGCCATAGCTAGTTCTAAATTTTAATCTACCTAACAATTGAACTAATTTTGGGTCAAAACCCACTAAGCCGGTATCGTAAATGGCCTGCTCTCCAGCCTCTCTGATTTGAGAAGCTATTTCTTTTTGGGTTGCTTCTACTGTTTCTTCAATCCTGGCTGGCTGAATTCTTCCATCTTGAATTAACTTTTCCAAGGCAGTTTTAGCAATTTGGCGTCTAATTGGGTCGAAGCCAGAAATCACTACTGCTTCGGGAGTCTCATCCACTATTATTTCCACCCCGGTTAATTTCTCTAAAGTTCTGATGTTTCTTCCTTCCTTACCAATAATTCTTCCTTTGATTTCTTCTGAGGGAAGGGGGACCGTGGTCGTGGTAATTTCTTGAGCTTGGGAAAGAGCGAATTTTTGGATGGCCTGAGCTAAAATTTCCTTTGCTTTTCTCTCAAATTGGTCTTGGCTTTCGGTTTCCAGTTTTTTAATTTTTTCTAAAATTTCTTTCTGATATTCTTTTTCCAGATTTTCTAACAATTCTTTTTTTGCTTCTTTTCTGGGAAGCCCAGAAATTCTCTCCAATTTTTCCAAAGCCTCGGTTTTTAAGCTCTCCAAGCTTTCTTTTATCTCTCTCAGTTTTCTGACTTTTTCCTGGAAGGCTCGCTCAGTTGATTCAAAAGCCGAAAGTTTGTTTTCTAAAATATTTTCTCTCTTCAGTAAAACCCTTTCGGTATTGAAAAGGGCTGTTCTCCTCTCGTCTGTTTCTTTTTTTGTTGTCTCCAGAATTTGATTGGCTTCTTTTTGGGCTCCGGCCAAAATTTCTTCAGTTTGAGTTTTGGCTTGAGAAATTTTCTTTTGAAGACGGGCTTCGATAGTCCGATAATTTCTTTTGGCAATTGATTGACGAGTATAGTAACCCAAAATTGAGCCCAGAGAAATAGCCACTATGCCCGCGATTAAAGGAATAAGTAGATTCATATTCTTTAATGAAATTAAAAATATTTAACATAATATAATCATAGCAAATATTTTTAGAATGTCAAACTTAAAATGGTGCTATCTCCCACCATTCTGGCAGAGGAAGGGTGACGACTATTTGTATCGGGCCATAAGTACATTCCCCGATATCATCAGTTATGGTTAAAGTAACGTCGTAGTTTCCTGTTGCCGAGTAAATATGGGAAGTTTTAACCTTCTCCGGGCTGGTTCCTCCATCGCCGAATTCCCATAAGTAATAAGTTGTGGGACTAAAATTACAAGGACCATCATAACATGTAGATTCGTCAGTAAACTCAACCCTCTCCTTCAAATGAACTCTTTGAGTAAGAGGGGCAACTGAAAAATAAGGCCAGGGCCATTCTTTTTCAGTATGGAAAGAGGGTTGTTCTGGATAACACCAGCCCTCGGGCTGGCCACAGTCTGAAAGAGCGCCTTCATTATCCCAAACTCTTGCCCTCCAGTAATAAGTGGCATTGAAAGATAAGCCGGTATTGGGAGCATATTCAGTAGAACCAGGGGAATAATCCGGCTCAGGAATCCTATTTACCAGATTGATGTAACCCGGGTCGCTAAATATTTCTACTTCACGAGCAGATTGCTTATCACCCGAAGCTAAATCAGGGTCGGAAAAAGACCATTCCAATCTAACATATGGGTGGTTAAGAAAGCAATCGCCAATGGGTGTTGCAGAAAGGCTTATCGCTGAGGGAGGATTATTAAGGACTTTATAAATAGCTTCATCGGCTCCGAAAAGTCCGCTTGTCTGATTAACAGCAGCAACCGAAATAACATAGTATTCTTTGGGAGCAAGGGGCTCAGCGGGTGAGCTGACATGTAATTGGGTGGTTTGAGAACATTGTGGAGCGATGGTTAAAGTTAGCGAATCTAAATCACAATTCCAACTATCGCAAATTCCACCTGTGCTTAAAATGAAATTAGAGGATTCACATTCCACTCCCTCATCCTGATTGATAACCGAAACGGTATAAGTTAAACGGTCGCCCGCTGCTCCCTCTCGATAGTCCGGAACTATGCTGACAATAGGTGGACTATACTCACATTCTTCAGGCGGCTCGCTTGGACAGATTTCACCGGTTTCATCCTCCTGACAGTAACATTGGCATTCTCCCTCATCGCAACTCCAAATTGGATATTCGTATTGACCGCAATAACAAGGTCCTTCTTTATAACCGCATTCAATTCCATAATCAGAACAATCTTTGCAGGAATCTGGAGAACCCGGAATACATTCACAACTTTCGGCAATCCCTGAACAAAGAGGGATACTGCAATTTCCGCTGTTATCACACATTAAACAATCACCGCAGTCGGTCCCGGCCGCATCAAGATCAGGCTGACATTCCCACTCATCAGTTTCGGTATTACATACCGGTTTCCAGCAAATATCACAACTAATATCTGGTGGCCAAGGACAGCCATCACCGTCAGGTGGCGGGGTAACACAAGGTCCCCAGGTACAGGTATCAATGCAGGTTTGAAGTCCATTTACTCCACAAGATTGAGTGGTTCCAGATACGCATTGGTCTTCTGGACAAGAAGGCCAGGTCCCGTTTGGTTGGCAAGTTATTGTATGACTACAATCTTGGAAGGAAGTACAGGTTTTTGTCTGGCCGGGATAACACTCCATAATTAAAATTGTGTCATAGCAAGCCTGGGTGTTGCCACTTCCATCTTTTAATTCTACCCAGACTTCGTAATTTCCTGTTTCAGCAAAACTCCATTTCATTATCTTGAAACTGGCATCCCAATCACCAGAAGAAACATCCCAGCCATACCAATCAGTCCAGCTGCCAGCAGGCTCACCAATCAAATTACTAGTAAAACGGACTTCGGCTATCGCTCCCTGAGAGCCAGAAACATTAATTGAAATCCATTGATTTACAACCGCCGTATTATTCTGAACATTTACATCGCAAACAAGTCCAGTAGTAGTTACCGTTATTGTCTTACAATTGGTATAAAAGTAGCTATCAGCCACATCATAAACTAAACCACAATAGGTATGGTCTCCAGCTGCTGTCTCCTGGACTACCCAATTTTTATTACAAGGAGAAGTTCCTCCACAATTTTTTGTTATTAACCAATCATCATCATCTTTAGCTAAAACATCACCTACTCCACTTTCTCCATCCTGGCCAACAATGGTAATGGTAATATCTTGGCCAATGATTGGATTCTCCGGGCTAACAGTTAAAGCTCCTGAAGGATTAATCTTGTCAACCTTAAATTCTACTGGGCTGGAGAAGCCAGCATTGCCAACTAAATCCTTGGCTGTTCCGCAAAGCCATTGATAAGAAGAAACAGTCTGGGGAGAAGCTAAAGTATAATCGGCATAGTTAGTTGAACAAGTCCCAGGGTTTACAGTATAGGTTTTTAACCTGTAAGATGCTGAATCACAGCCTAAATCTGAATCTGAATCTTTGATACAGCGAACCGAAAAACCGACGGCCCGGTGGTCGGGATCCGTATCGGCAGCGTTGTTTTGAAAGTGCAGGCTGCTAGCGTACGAACCATCCACAGTGGAAGCCCAATATTGGCCGTAGCTACCCATACCGTGGAGGGAAGCGTCTCTGTAATACCGGTAACCACCAACGGTAAGTTTAAGGGGGCTGTCAAAAGCGCCAATATAGTTCTGCTGGCTCCAGCTGGCTCGTTCAGTGTCCCACTCTGCCTCAGCAGGTATCCGCCAACCAGAAGGGCAAGGATTGTTGGTACCTGAAACTCCTTGCCAAAGGTTATCATTTCGGGGAGATCTCCAGTCGTCATAAATGGGGCTCGTAACGTAGATGAAATTACTGTGGCCGGGGATATCTGTGCTGGAAAGGGTCGTAGTTTTACCACTGGTGCGAGTTTGATGACCATCATCCAATCTGCCCCACTGGAACAAATCTCCGTAAGCCAAAGAGTCATTGTAGGACCAAGCCATTCGCGAGGCGCCAAGATTTCTATCCATCCAACACTTACCCTGACTCTCTACTGTTCCATAAGTAACAGAGCTACCTTTGTAAGTGAAGGTGACTGAATCGCCACAAGTCCAAGTATCAGGATCAGAACAAGAAACATTAGCGGTGGCATCAGTATTCTGCCAGGTAGTTTTTACTTCAGGAGGATCAGCAATTACCTCTACGTAAGGCGGAGTATCGTCAGAAATAGTAACAGTAATAGTAATACAATAAGGAGTAGTGTTGTTAACGTTGGCAGCTAAATCATAGATTAAACCACAATAGGTATGGTCTCCAGCTACTGTTTCTTGGACTATCCAGCTCTTATCACAGATGGCAGCTCCACCACAATCTTGAGACGGTAAATAGGTTCCGTCATCTTCAGCTAAAAGATAATCAACTCCACTTTCTCCATCATTAGCACTAATGGTAATGGTAATATCTTCTTCCACTATTGGTGAATCTGGACTAACTTCAAGGGTTCCTGAAGGGTTTATCTTATCAACCTTAAAAAGATTTGAGGTATTAATTGTCTCTTCCTGGTTTAGATTATCAATACTTCTAAAACAGGCCTTCTTTTGGCAGGTTTGGTCCTCTGGGCAGGTGACTGTTCCTGAATTCCCAGTGATTAAATCAGAAGTATCACAGGTTTGACTCTGGTCTATTATCTTGTACTCAGTAGTTTGGCAACCAGAACCTGTTCCATCGTCACAGCTTAGAGTGAAGTCAACATCAGAATTCCCCCAATCTTCTCCATCGGGAGAGATAGTGGTGAGAGGCGGAGTAGTATCAATAGTTAAGGTGTCACTGGGATAAGGAGATTGTTCCCAATTGCCTGCTTCATCTTGAGCCCTAACTTCAAAGGTATGAGTTCCATCAACTAAAGGAGAAGGGGTAAAGGCAAAAGAAACAGAGGGAGCTGGAGTAAAGGAATCAACATCTAGCCAGGAACCTCCATCTACCCGGTATTCAATATCTGCTACTTGGCTCTGGGTATCAGTAGAAGCTCCAGAATAGGTTGGAGTATTGTCGTTGGTTGGGTCTGGTAGATATTCATCTAAGGTAGTTGCTGGAGGGGTAGTGTCCGCTATAGTAGTAGCACATTCGCACTGCTCCTCATCTGAATATTGGGTCAAACCTTCTTTTGAAACTACAGACCAAAGACCATAGCAATAAGTAGTCCCAGAATCCAATCCGGTATCATTATAATAATCTAAGGTTGTCCCAGCTAACAAATCTCCATCCCCTCTGGCAGTTGGACAGCTACTCTCTTTTCTCCAAACCTCAGTATAATCAGCGCCTTGCCCTGGAGTCCAAGTCAAGTCAATTTCATCTAGGCTAACTGCTGTAGCAATTAGATTAGTAGGTGGTTCTGGTTTAGTTAGGAATTTCTCTTCATTAGCGGCATAAGACATGCCAGCTATGTTCTCAGCTGCTGCTCTAAAATAATATACTTCTCCGGGTGATAAACCAGAGATAGGAGCAGAATAAGTACCCGGACCTCCAATTCCACAATTTTCAGTATTGACATAAGAAACTTCTCCGAAATCAAACTCATTAAGTTCACCTATTCCATCACTATAAGCCCTCTTTACTCTAAAGCGGGCCTTAGTAACAAGCTGTTCGCCTGCTGGTATATCTTTCTCAATCCATTCATCCTTTGTGTAACCACCTTGGTATACATCGTGCCATGCGCCCCCATAATAAACATCTATATCAACTTCAGATAAAAGATATGTTAAAAAACTTAAAAAGAATCTAATCTTACTACAATTTATGGCTGTATGAGTAAGCTCTAGGAAAGTACTCCATGTGCCGACGGTTAAACTCGGAGTAGTAGCACGGGTACCAGTATCCCCATCATATGCATTTCCTTCATTATTCCATCCGTTATCAGGATCATTGTGGCCAGTTGGTGACACCCAAATAATAGAATTGTTCGTGGTATCCCACTTAAAATATCTAGTGGGGTCTTCTCCGCCAGTAGCAATTACTCTTCCATTTAAAGTGGCTGAGGTTTCCTCAATATTAGTCGCTGGATCAGTTTCAACAGTAGGAGGAGTAATAGCTTCTTTTACTGTAATAGTAATACAATAAGGAGTAGTATTGTTAATATTGGCAGCTAAATCATAGATTAAACCACAATAGGTATAGTCTCCAGATACTGTTTCTTGGACTATCCAGCTCTTATCACAGGTAGCAGCTCCACCACAATCTTGAGACGGTAAATAAGTTCCGTCATCTTCAACTAAAAGATAATCCACTCCACTTTCTCCATCGTTAGCGCTAATGGTGATGGTGATATCTTCTCCCACTATTGGTGAATCTGGGCTAACTTCAAGGGTTCCTGATGGGTCTATTTTATCAATCTTAAAAAGATTTGAGGTATTAATCGGCTCTTCCTGGTTTAGATTATCAATACTTCTAAAACAGACCTTCTTTTGGCAGGTTTGGCCCTCCGGGCAGGTGACTGTTCCTG
Source organism: uncultured Candidatus Saccharibacteria bacterium (assembly GCA_964550395.1). GTDB lineage: Bacteria > Patescibacteriota > Minisyncoccia > Minisyncoccales > CAZJYW01 > CAZJYW01. The sequence goes on along the minus strand of CAZJYW010000001.1, from coordinate 1,504 downwards.
AATTCCCAGTGATTAAATCAGAGGTATCGCAGGTTTGACTCTGGTCTATTATCTTGTACTCAGTAGCTTGACAGCCAGAACCTGTCCCATCATCACAGCTTAGAGTGAAGTCAACGTCAGAATTCCCCCAATCTTCTCCATCGGGAGAGATAGTGGTAGTGGGTGGAGTAGTATCAATGGTTAAGGTGTCACTGGAATAGGGAGATTGTTCCCAATTACCTGCTTCATCTTGAGCCCTGACTTCAAAGGTATGAGTTCCATCTGTTAAAGACGAGGGGGTGAAGGTAAAGATAACAGAAAGAGCTGGAGTAAATAAATCAACATCTTGCCAGCTCCCTCCGTCTACTCGGTATTCAATATCCACTACCTGGCTCTGGGTATCAATGGAGGCTCCAGAACAGGTTGGGGTATTGTCGTTGGTTGGGTCGGGTAGATATTCATCTAAGGTAGTTGCTGGAGGGGTGGTATCGGGAGGAATTACGGTTACCTCCTCAGCATTGCTAAAGACAGAGTTTCCAGCTATATCATAAATTAAAGCTTGATAGGTATATACTCCTTCGGTTGATTCAGTAAGATTCCAAGAATGAGAACAGGAATTTAATCCTCCACAGTTACAAGAATCAATCTGGGAACCTTCTCGATAAAGATGAATATAATTAACCCCACTTAAGGAGTCTTGGCTATCAACTGAAACAGTAAATGTTTCATCAACCTGAACTGTCATCGGGGAAATAGTTAAGGTACCAGAGAGGTCATTTTTATCTAATTTTATTGTTTGTGATTTTGTTGGCTGCTCAATATTGCCAGCTATGTCTATTGAATAATATTTAACATAATTTGTTCCCTCGGTTGTAAGAGTAAAAGCGCCAGTATACTCTATTCCGTCTACGGTTGGGTCGGGGTCACAGGAATCAATCTGGCCAACGCAATAATAAGTTTTATCGCAACCAGAATGACTATCTGAACAAAGTAGGGTAATACTTATGTCGGCGTTGTACCAACTGGCTGAGCAGGTCGTACTATCACATTCAATAGCGGTTTCAGGAAGAGTATAATCAATATTTAAAGATAAACAATTATCTACTATGTCATCACAATATCCTTCATTCCCGGCGGTATCGACTGCTTTAGAACAAACTTTACAAGCTCCTTCTCCTTGACTACTACATTTTCCTCCGGAACCAATTGTTATATTTATACCGTTACAGGTAGTGCTTGCACCACCGCAGACACAAGCCGTATCCCAGTTTTCGACTGTAGAACAACTTGGAAGTGGTGGCGTGCCATTTAGTGTCCCAAATTTACATTCAGCTAAATCTGACCCTCCGCCAGGGTCTCCATAATAAATATCAACCGTACAGTCACTATTATTCCAACCGCTTGAATTACACTCAGCGGCAAAGACTTGGAAACCAAGAAGCAAAAAAGCTAAAAACAGCGTTAAAAGAATTATCTTTTGAATGTTAGCCATTTTGACAACATTTATAATTTAATTCCATTTTTT